>CAILBQ010000716.1 GCA_903832475.1 uncultured Acidobacteriota bacterium
ATGTTTCCAACCGTCTCTCTAGCCATCGCGGGACCAGTCTGCATGTCTGGCTCCCTGTTCTTCCGTACCCCATCAAGGAATCGGAAGATGTCCAATCAGATCTCAAATTCTTCCCGTTCTCCGGAAACCGCCACGGCCTCGACGGGAACAGCCAGCGCCATTGCCTCACGAATAGTTCGCCCGAGCGCCTCTGGCGTAGACGCCTCAAAGATCACCCGAATGCTCAGTTCAATACCAAACCGCTCGCGGACCCGAGCCAATACCATCGTTCCCAGCAGCGAGTGCCCGCCCAACTCGAAGAAGTTATCCTCCGGTTGGATGGATTCCGCGCCAAGCAGCTCCTCCCAGATTTCAATCACCGCGCGCGTCTCTGGAAACACGCCTTCAGATTGCTCCAAATCGGTGCCGCTGCGCCTCTTGTCGTAGGCAGAAGCAGCATGCACCAGGCCATCGACGATTGTGTGTAGCAGTTGGGGGAAATCAAGAGTTGAAACCAGCATACGCGGTTCAGACAAGGCGAGAAGTCGTTCGATCACTTCGATGCCTTCCGCAGGCCGAATTCCGAGGCGCAGCCGCTCGACCTTCTCGCTCTCAAATTCGGAATTGCCGGTTGCTTCGGCAGCCATGCCGACTTCCGTCCATGCATGAAAGTTGACAGCTACAGCCGGCAAGCTTAGGTGCTGGCGACACCACGACGCATAATGATCCTGAAACGCATTGGCAGCCGCGTAGGCTGCGGCGCCCGCAACAGGAATCACCGAGCTCACAGAAGAACAAAACAACAGGAAATCAACCTGCCTGCTGGTCAGAATCTTCGCCAAGACCTGGCTTCCCTGCACCTTGGGCCGAAGCACATCTGCGGCTTCACCAAGATCTTGCGCCGCGATGCGTGCCCCTCCCGGCAAACCTGCTGCATGCACAACACCGTGGACCGGGCCGAACCTGGCTTCGACACTTTCCCAGACCGCGTCCATCTGGGCCTGTTCGGCCACGTCGGCTGTCAGCAGCAACATCTCTCCACCCGCCTGCTCCAGTTCCTTCGCCCGTTGAATGCGCAGGGAGATACGATTCGCTGGACCCTGTTCTGTGAGCCATTCTTCCCAGCGCTCTCTGGGCGGCAGCGACGTCCTGCCGACCAGCACTACGCGCGCGCCGTACTGACTGAGCAGATGCTTCGCCACAACGAAGCCGATTCCACCCATTCCGCCCGTGATCAGGTACGTCCCGCCGTTTCGGAACACCGGCTTCTCAGCCCGTCGAACCGGGGTCGACTGCCAGACCTGCTGCCAGCGATGCTCACCGCGATAGGCGACCTGGGCTCCCGGCCTCGGAACCGTCGTGATCTCCGATACGACTCGGCTGACCAGCCGCTCGTCCACCGCGTCGCCCGCGAATGGCTGCGTCAGCTTGCCAACATCGATGATCCTGACCGGCAAGCCTGCAAACTCCGCGGGCAGAATCGACGCCAGGCCTTCCACAACCGCCCGCTCAGGATCTTCGACGGCCTCACCCGTCACATCCATCAGCTCATCAAAGAGAAAGTCAACCTGTCCAAACCGCACGCGATTCGTCTGCGCCGTTTGCAGCAGAGTCATCAGCACATCGAAGAGCTGCACATCGCTTCCTCGCAGCGTCCAGCAGCAGACCAAGCCGACGCGGCCATTTGCCAACGCTTCCCGGTGCTCTTTCCAGAACGAATCAAAATCCTGCGTTGAGATGGCGACTGCCGGCAGCCGCAGCACTTGGGCTTCACTACCTTCCAGCCGCTCTCCCAGGATTCGACCCAGCCCGCCTGCATCCTCAAGAATCAACCACGTTGAAATGCCTTCGGCGTTCGAGAGAAGAACCTTTTCGACAGCCGGGGTCCGCTGCCAGACCGGCATATAAAACCACGAATCCAATTCGGCGCGCTTCGGCCAGCCCGCCGGCGGCGGCATCGCATTCTGCGAAGAAGAGAATTCATCACCGCTTCCCACGGGCCGCGTCGCGCCAACCCAGAAGCGCTCTCGCTCAAACGGATATGTCGGCAGCGCCACCTTTCGCGGCGTCCATTTCTCCGCTCCGGGTAGCATCGTCCAATCACCATTGATCCCTGATTGCCAAAGCTGCGAAGCAGCCTCCAGCCACGCGCGAAGGTTGTTTTCGGCGCGCTTCTCAGCTCCGAGACTGGAAGCATTTGCCAAGGCACGGTCCTGCTGCCTGACCAGGTTTCCCAGCACTTCTCCCGGCCCCACCTCGAGCAGGAACGGCCTGAGGTTGGCCAGCACCGCGGCATTTTCACGGAAGCGCACACGCGATGTGATCTGGTCGGCCCAGTATTGCGGGCTCGTCGCTTCATCCGCTGTAATCCATGTTCCGGTTACGTTCGACAGCCAGGGTATCTGGGGAGCGTGTCGCGAAACCGCAGCAACCGCCTCTGCAAAGCGCGAAGAAGCCTCCGCCATCTGTGGAGTATGGAACGCCCGGTCCGAATGCAACCGCACTGTCGCCACCCCGATCGACGCAAACCTCTGTTGCGCCTCCGCAATAGCCGCCTCCGTCCCCGAAATGACCGTCAATTTCGGCCCATTTTCGGCGGCAATCCACAAATCGCTGGTCAAGTGCTCGGCCAGCTTGTCGACTGGCAGACTCACCGCCAGCATTGCCCCGGGAGCGGCCGACTGCATCAGCCTGCCGCGTTCGACCGCCAGCCGCAAGCCATCCTCAAATGAGAAAACTCCTGCTACCGCGGCAGCGGTAAGCTCGCCCAGACTGTGCCCCAGCAGCATCGCAGGACGAACGCCAGCATCCATCCACTGCATTGCCAGCGCATATTCCAGCAGAAACAGCATCGGCTGCGCCACGCTGGTTGGCATGGCCGCGACGTCCTGGCTGGCTTCGCTTTGTGTGTCAGAAATCGCCGGACGCATCGCGCTTGCCAGCGCCTCAGGCAGCAAATCCAGACCATGATCGATCCGATCGCGGAATCGCCGGTCGGCGGCATACAGCCCTCTTGCCATACCCGGGAACTGCGCCCCCTGCCCCGGAAACAGAAACGCAACCTGGTCCGCGGTCCCCTTCCCATCGGTCTGACCAGCCTTCGCCGGCTTGCGCAGCGCCGCAATGAGTTCTTCTCGACTCGCCGCCACAAAAGAGCGCCGATGAGCATACGATCGCCGTCCCATTTGCAGCGTATGCGCAACCGCCGGAAGACTCAGTTCTCCAGACGACTCGACAAAATCCGCCAGCCTGCGCACACTCGCCTCGAGCGCAGTGGCCGTCTTTGCCGAAATCGGAAAAACGTTCGCCCAGCCATCCTCCGTCCTCGTATCGCTACCCGCCGCGGACGCCGGAGCGCTGCGCAGGACCACATGCACATTCGTCCCCCCGATTCCGAAGGAACTCACGCCTGCCCAGCGCTCGTCATCGCCCTCGGGCCAATGCCCCGCAGCAGCGCTAACGCGAAAAGCCGTCTTGTCCAACCCCAGCGCAGGGTTCGCCTCCACAAAATTGGGAGTTGGCGGAATAACCCCGTGGTACACCGCAAGCGTCGCCTTGATCAACCCCGCCACACCCGCCGCAACATCGGCATGGCCCATGTTGGCCTTGACCGATCCCAGGATGCACGCGTCAGTCTCCGGCTCACGTGTTCCAAAGACCGCATCCAGCGCAGCTACTTCGATCGGATCGCCCAGTTCGGTCCCGGTTCCATGCGCTTCGACATATCCAATGCGTGCTGGCGATACACCGGCAACCGCCTGGGCCTTGCGGATCACAGCCGCCTGCCCCTCGACGCTCGGCGCCGTGTACCCAACCTTGTCGGAACCATCGTTGTTCCATGCCGACCCGTGAATTACCGCATAGATCGTGTCACCCGCCGCCACCGCATCCTTAAGCCGCTTCAAAACGACGATCCCGGCTCCCCTACCCGGCACGGTGCCGCGTGCGCTCTTGTCGAAAGGGCGGCACAAACCATCTGGAGACAGAATCATTCCCGGAACGTATTCATATCCGGCGACCTGGGGGAAGCCAATCGAAACCCCGCCTGCCAATGCGCTGTCGCATTCGCCCGAAAGAAGGCTCTGGCAGGCAAGATGAACCGCCGCCAGAGAAGTCGAGCAGGCAGTTTGCACAGCCACGGCAGGCCCGCGCAGGTTCAGCTTGTACGCCACTCGCGTAGCCAGAAAATCTTTGTCGTTGCCCAGCATCAGCTGGTAGCCGCCGGCAGACGCCATAGCCTCCGGATTCCCCAGCAACTGCAACAGGTACGTGTTCATGCCAGCGCCGGCAAAAACCCCGATTCGGTTGGAGTCAGGAGCACCCGCCTTCCCACCGGTCGCCGCCATCCCAGCATGCTCCAAAGCTTCATAAGCACACTCCAGGAAAAGGCGATGCTGCGGGTCCATGATCTCCGCTTCCCGCCTGGCTACATCGAAGAACCTGGCATCGAAGCTTTCCGCATCCTCCAGCCTTGTCCCCGACCGGACGAAATGCTGAGCTTCCGCATCCTGAGGATTTATGCCTGCCGATTGCAGGTCCGCATCTGTCGCTCTTGACAGTAGGCTGTTGCCCGCTAGAATCCGTTCCCAGTACGACTGAACCGAGACGCAGCCTGGGAATCGCGCACTCATCCCAACGATGGCGATATTGTCACGCCAGCTCAACGCGTCGGCCGTGACTTTCTCAGCTCGTCCCTCGGTTCCCAGTTTTTCGATCACCCCGGCACTCCTCAGGCTTCCTGCGGTCGTCGCATGGAGTTGCCTGAACTGTTTCATCGATGGGCAGTTCTTCCCTTGTCGAATACCGGAAAGAAAGCCCGAATACAATACCCCATTCGTTCGATCCGCCTGGGATTTCACTCTAATTCGTCGAATCTCGATGTTCCCATTTCGGGAATCTCAGGGCTTCTACTCGCCGTAAGCACACGGGGGAGATTGAACGGTATGGTCCCAGAAGAACACTCTTCGCCCCACCAGCCAATGCGTCATCCGGGGAATTGACAGACTTCCAAACTCTATCGGAAATCACCCCGCCTAACCTAATTTGGGTACCTCCTTGAGCAAGACGGCCCCGCGCCTGCCAGAATGCATCACAATACTCATGAATCGGCCAAAATCTAGAGGCACCTTCGGTCTCAGCCTCCGGTTCGCGAAAAATCCTGCCTATACCGCTATCTCACAAACATTCTTCACGATGGCGTCTCGATATCACTTCGGCGACGCGCCCTTTCAGGTACTCTCAATCAACATCAATTCAAGGAGCAGCACGCGTGGCGATATTGGGCCTAGCTTTTTTGATGGGCATTGTTTCCGGTCTTAGAACCTTCACAAGTCTCGCGTTCATCACTTGGGCGGCGCGCTTGACCTGGCTGCCGCTGGATCACACAAGACTTGCTTTTCTCGCCAGCCCAATCACAGTGTGGATCGTCACGGCGATGGCCGTGGGAGAGTTGATCGGCGATAAGCTGCCTCAGACCCCGAGCCGCACCCGATTTCTTCCCTTTTTTGCCCGCATCCTCTCAGGCAGTTTTTGCGGAGTTTGCCTGGCCTTGTCCGTTGCCACGTATCAGCCGCATCACCTTGCCATTCTGCTTCTCGGCCCACTCGCGGGTGCCGGGGGCAGCATCCTCGGCACGCTGGGTGGGGCCAGTTGCCGCGCGGTACTTGCCCAGGCTTTCGGCAGGGATTTTCCCGCCGCAATTCTTGAGGATGCCAGCGCCATTGCGATCGCTGCCTTTTGCGTCTTCCTTCGGACACGCATCTAGCCATTCACCCTGTAACCGCCTGCCTACTTCGCCTGCGCATTCAGCCGGTCGATGGCTCGCTTCAATTGCTCCAGCTTCTGCCCTGCTTCCCCAAGCTTGCCCTCGGCGGTGAGGCGCTGATAGTCGGCAAACGCCTTGCTCGCTTCGGCAATCGTGGCATTCAAGTCGCTGCCGGCGTTACCGCCCATCGGCGTCGAAGCTCCCGAACCTTCTGCCGTCGCATGCGGCACCTCTGCAGCACTTAAGGACGACGTACCTCCACCAAACAATGAACTCAACGCAGCTTCAAAAGTAGGCCCGTACGCCAGCCGGTCCTGCAAC
>CAILBQ010000717.1 GCA_903832475.1 uncultured Acidobacteriota bacterium
ATTTCATGCGCCAGCTCGCCGACTTGGGAGTGAAGCCCACCCTGCTCACCATGGAGGCGCTCCGCGATGCGCCTTGGCCATTCGACATTCTGGAAGAGATAGTGACCATGCCCGCTGGTCTGAACCATGAGCAGATTCAGAACACGGTTTGCTGGATGGCGCGAGGTCGGAAATTCGACCGGCTGGCCGCGCTCGATGAGTTCGACATGGAGGTCGTCGCTGAACTGCGAGAACATATGCGCATCCCCGGCATGGGAACGACAGCTATGGCCTACTACCGCGACAAGCTGGCCATGCGCATGGGCGCGAAAGACTCTGGCTTCCTGGTGCCCGAATTCGTGCGGGTGCTGAATTACGACGAGCTGCGCAGTTACATGGAGCGCGTACCGGCGCCGTGGCTCCTGAAGCCGAGGTCGGAAGCGTCCGCCCTCGGCATCAAGAAAATCAACGTGCCGGAAGATTTGTGGCGTGCGCTCGATGAGCTAGGCGACCGTCAGAGCAATTTCCTCATGGAGCAGTTTGTCCCCGGAGAAATCTTCCATGTCGACTCGGTAATCAGCGAGGGCAAGGTAGTCTTTTCCTCGGTGCACCAGTACGGCCGTCCGCCCATGCAGGTGATGCACGAGGGCGGTGTCTTCACCACGCGAACCGTCGATCGCAATAGCCGCGACTGGACCGAGCTGAACGCGCTCAACGATAAGCTGGCCCCGGCACTGGGGCTGCCGCGTGGAGTCACGCACGGGGAATACATCCGCGCGCATGCCGATGGGCGCTTCTACTTCCTGGAGATTGCTGCGCGGGTGGGCGGCGCATTCATCGTCGACCTGGTCGAGCACTCCACCGGCGTAAATCTGTGGCGCGAATGGGCAAAAATTGAAGTTGCCCACCTCCGCAGGGAGGCCTACGTGCCGCCCGCTCCGCGTCAGGACTACGCCGGCAGCGTCCTTTGTCTGGCCAAAGAAGAGCATCCCGACACCTCGGCATTCAATGCTCCAGAAGTTGTTTATCGAATGACCAAACACCATCATGCTGGTTTGATCGTGCGGTCAGAGAATCCACAGCGGGTAACGCAGCTGCTGGACGAGTACGCGCAGGCGTTCGCACATCAGTTTTTGGCCACCATGCCTGCGCCCGATCGGCCAACAGCCTGAGAAACAGCGACAAGGAATTCATAGAAGAGGGAGTTCGAGATGGAAAGTAGTACGGGCAAAAGATGGCAATATCCGCATCGACGGTGGAATCCTTTGCGGCGGTCGTGGGTAATGGTGTCGCCACATCGCACGCAACGGCCCTGGCAAGGAGAAATCAGCAAGACGGGGACGCCTGCCAGCTTGACCTACGATCCTGACTGTTATCTATGTCCAGGCAACAAGCGGGCGGGCGGCGAAGTCAATCCGCCGTACGATGGCGTGTTCTCGTTTGTAAACGATTACGCCGCGGTGCTGCCAACCTCTCCGGCTGAGGTCGACGAAACCTCCTCGCCGTTGCTCACCGCCGAGCCGGTGCAGGGAATCTGCAAGGTGCTCTGCTTTCACCCCGATCACAGTCTCACCCTGGCAAAAATGACGTCGCCCGAAATTCGCCGGGTGATTGACGCCTGGGCGCAGGAAACCGCGGAAATCGCCTCCAGAGACTGGATCAACTATGTCCAGATCTTCGAAAATCGCGGGGCCATGATGGGTGCAAGCAATCCTCATCCGCATTGTCAGATCTGGGCAACCAGTCACATTCCCGACGAGCCGGCTCTCGAAACCGAAGCGCAGCAGGCACACCTGGCTGAGCATGGCGCCTGCCTTCTATGCGAATACCTGGCCGCGGAACGCGAGGCGGGCGAGCGAATCATCGTCGAGAACTCGCACTTCACCGCAGTTGTGCCGTGGTGGGCTGTGTGGCCCTTTGAAACCCTGATCCTCTCCCGTCGCCATTGCGCGTCCCTCCCGGAGTTTGAAAACGAAGAACGCGATGCATTCGCAGACATCCTCAAACGGATTACCAGCCGCTACGACAATCTGTTCGACGTCAGCTTTCCCTACACCATGGGTTTGCACCAGGCTCCCGTAGATCGGCAGTCACATCCAGAATGGCACTTTCATGCCCACTTCTACCCGCCGCTTCTACGCTCGGCAACCGTACGGAAATTCATGGTCGGCTTCGAAATGCTGGGTATGCCCCAGCGAGACATCACGCCGGAAGACGCGGCTGCCCGCCTGCGAGCGCTGGCCGAATAAAGAAAAAGCGGAGAGTGCCCGTGGCAATCCCCGCTCTTTAGTTCCTCTTTAATTGTGGAGGGTGGCTGGCCTGCAGAGTGGTGAGCACGCTGGGGATCGAACCCAGGACCCACGCATTAAAAGTGCGTTGCTCTACCAACTGAGCTACGTGCTCGCAAGGCCTTCCATGTACAAAGGTAGCACAGGCGCGGGTTCCCAAAAACTAGGTAAGGCACGGGACCGTTTCCTGCCTGCGTACGCAACTGCCCCATTTTGAATTAGATGTCGGACGAGGCACCACACTTGCTATGGGAAAAGGTTGAGCGCGGTGATACTGTACAGCAAGAAATCCGTTGCATACGGCTTCCAAATCCAGGCCGCCAGTCGCAAGTAACAAAAAAGTAGTACCAGAGTAACTGCCAGAGTGTTATGGTTTGGATAACAAGATCGCCCCACTATCGGTACAAGAAGCTTAGGATACGCGCGTTGTTTGTCGTCTAGCGGCTGTGAAATTGCCGGCCCGGCGAAAGATTCCGCGAATCCGGATGTGGGACAGACGGATCGATGCCGTTCAGCTTTGGAGAGTTGCAGGTGGCTATGACGGACCAAAAAACGCTGGGCGATGCGGGCGAAGGCTCAACTCCTGACGATGTAGCGACCCTTTATTCATGGGCTAATCTGCACGGGGCCAAGTATCGCGATTTTTCTTCGTCCCGGGCCCAGGCCCGTGAGGAAGCACGGCTGCGGGTCGAAGAGGCGCAGGCTGCCGAGCGTCAGCGCAAGGCAGAGGAAGAGGAGCGCAAGGCCCAGGAAGAAGCACAGTTGGCCGCCCGGCTCGCAGCAGAGGCTGCCGAAGCAGCACGCCAGGCAGAAGCAGAGCGGCTGGCGGAGATCGCCCGTCAGGCCGAATCCGAGCGTCAGGCCGTACTGGC
>CAILBQ010000718.1 GCA_903832475.1 uncultured Acidobacteriota bacterium
ATGGATTAATAATACTAAGGATGGGCATATAAGATTAATGCTCATAAATGCCCTAAGTGTCAGGTTCCTATTGAAAAAAATTAAGGCTGCAGTCATATGGATTGCTATTCCTGCGGCCATAATTTCTGTTGGCTTTGTGGATTACCTGTATAGCATTGGACGCATGCTAATGACAGATTAAATCCATTTAGTTGTAAATATGTTCATAAGTGTGCAGGTAAATGGTGCGCCTTACTACTTTTATTCTTGATTGGATTCATGTTTATTCCTATAATAATCTTCTTGATACCTTTATTTTGGATAATGTACTATACTATAGTCATTTTGGGAGAATGTTGGTATAAAACTTGTAGAATTAGATAGTTTGCGATATGTTCAATAATGAGTTGTCTGATGGGTCCTGCAACACTAATAATATTTTGTCTTGGTTTAGCAATAGGTTCTATACTTGGTGGATTAATATCTGCAATAATATCACCAGTTGCTTATGGGTTACATATTTTTTTCTTCTTCAGAACAATATACTGGTGGAATAAAAATAAAATAAAAGAATGATCAAGATAAACTCATTGATTTCATTTATTTATTTAAATAACAACATATATTAAGCGTCATGGGGTTTTGGACTTTCCCTACGAAATTTGCGAATAATGACTCTTAGCAAGACCAGGGCGAGGCCAAGGGGAGTTTATGGGGGCACCTGCACGGATTTTGATCGTCGATGACGAACCGCACGTGCGCGGAATGCTGGCGGCCACGCTGGAGCGGCAGGGCTACCTGACGGTGCAGGCGGCGAGCAACGCCGAGGCCTTCGATACCATCGATCGCCAGCATTTCGATCTGGTCCTGACCGACATGGTCATGCGGGACGGAAATGGAATCGGCCTCCTGGACCGCCTTCACATCCATCAGCCTCACACTCCGGTTGTCATGGTCACCGCTATCCAGGACATCAGCGTTGCCATCAGCGCCATGCGTAAGGGCGCATACGACTATCTCCTCAAGCCTTTCGAACGAGACCAGCTCCTTAGCACCGTCCGCCGCGCGCTCGATCACCGCCAAAGTTTGCGCGAAAACGAGAGCTACCAGCAGAATCTGGAACAAATCGTCCAGGCGCGCACGGAACTGCTGCACCAGGCAATCGTCGACCTTGAGCGCTCCTATGACATCACGCTCGAAGCCCTCGGCGATGCCCTCGACCTGAAGGACTCAGAAACCGAAGGCCATTCCAAGCGCGTGACCGCCTACACGATAGCTCTGGCGCGCGCCATGGGCATCGGATCGGACGGGATCAAGGTCATCGCCCGCGGAGCCTTCCTGCACGATATCGGCAAGATGGCAATCCCGGATGCGATTCTTCGCAAGCCAGGCAAGTTGACCCTCGCCGAACAGACCCAAATGCGGGAGCATTGCGAGCGGGGTTACAACATTCTGCGCAAGATCCCATTCCTCAACGAAGCAGCCGAAATTGTGTACTCTCACCAGGAACATTACGACGGCAGCGGGTATCCGCGAGGCATTCGCGGCAATGCCATACCCATTGGGGCCCGGATTTTTGCTATCGCCGACACACTTGACGCCATCACCAGCGACCGGCCCTACCGCGGAGCAAAGAGCTTCGATGTGGCGCGTCTGGAAATCCTGCGCTGCTCGGGCACCCAGTTCGATCCTTCGGTGGTCGAAGTCTTCCTCAAGATCCCCAATGAATTGTGGATTGAATTGAGAACCGAAATCACCGGTCAGTCTCCGACGTTCGCCAGCCTCCAGTCTGCTCCCATCCCCACCACGACAGGCTGAATCACTGCATTGTCGAGTTTTCCCAACACGCACACGAGTATGCCGGTTTTGTCCAAACCTGAGATTGAAAAGGCTTTGTCCGGAATGGCAGGCTGGACCTTGGAAAACAATGAAATCCGTCGAATCTTTTCCTTCGCGGATTTTGGCGAGTCGATGAGTTTTGTGAATTCGGTCGCCGCGCTCGCGGAGCGTGCCGGACATCATCCCGATATCGATATCCGTTACAACAAGGTGCAACTGGGTTTGTCCAGCCACGACGCGGGCGGCATCACCGAAAAAGACGTCAATCTGGCTTCGGAAATCGGCGAACTGCTTTGACGCCGCTTGGCTCAATCCTAGACGAGACGCGGAAGTGGCCCTGCCTCGGACGAGTCTGATTCATCGAGACTGGCGTCTGGAAACTCGCTTTCAAAGACCTCTTTCTTCGGCAGAGCCTCCAAATGTACTGGATTCCGTAGTTTTCTGAGAGTGTCCTTATACCACCACGCAACAGCCAAACCTCCAGCCAAAGCGGATGCGGTCGCGATCATTCCGAGTTTTAACGCTTGCGCCTTGGCCTTCGGCTCTTCAATGCCCGCGCGATAAGTCTCTTGTTTGCCGCTATTTGTCATTCTTGTCTCCCGTCGCAAAAACGCCTCGGCGGTACTCATGGCATCGCGCCACCCGATTTGAAGTGTGTATAAAAATGCCCAATTGGACCGCATCCTCACACAAAATATTTTGATTTTGGTATTTGTTTTCTTCGCAATCTATAGTAAGGTGTAGATATTGCTGCTGGAGACGGAGGTGAGTCTCTCGGCTCTCGCGGCAAGTAAGTTGCGTCACTGGCCTCCCGGCACGAACAGAAAACGTTCGTGCCGTCTTTTTTTGCCCGAGACGATCAGGTCGACAGTGCTCACTTCCACGATGCATATGCCTTCCGGATAGAATGAATGCAACGAGGGTCTCTATGCGTTTTTCTCATTCACGCCGCTGGGCGGCGGCAATCATCTTGGCCACGGCCACCGCAATCAGCTACGCCCAATGGTCCAACCCCGCTGACGACATCCCTGCGTACCACGCGACAGCGCCCTTGAAGATCAGTTCTCTGCCCCCCATTCTAAGCGGAACCCAGCTCAGTGGAGAAAACTTCCGCTACGGCTGGCAGAAGCATGTCTACGAGCAGGCGGCCAAAGTCTCGACTGTTCTGTATCAACTGCCGTGCAATTGCCGTTGCGACCGAGCCTTGGGCCACACCAGCCTGCGCAGCTGTTTCGAGGGCCTGCATGGGACCGAATGCTCGACCTGCGCCAAGGAAGGCCTGTTCGCCTACCAGCAGACGAAGCTAGGGAAAACACCGGCGCAGATCCGTACCGCAATCGCCCATCGCGACTACGAATCGATTCCGCTCGAAGGGCAATGAACCAAATCGGCCGAAATCCGGAACCGTCATGGCGGGTGGCTGGCGGTCCTGCGGTTTCGGCGTACAATAAGAATTGCAGCACGAGCCATTCGGCACGGCTGATGTTTCCCGGCCTGGCAGCATGAGGCCAAAGATGGGGGCGTCACGGTTTCGACGGGATCGAGAGCGGCAGAGAGGCATGCCGGGGTGTGGGCACCCGTAATCGCTTACAAAAACACAATTGCCAACAACAATCTGGCACTTGCTGCTTAATTAAATAGGCAGCCGTCCTCCTCATCTTTGCCTGTGGGCTGAGAGCGGGCGTCGCACAGCAGGCTGGTTTGCTCCGCTCGGTCCGTGTGGAGTCGACAAGATCATCGGACTAGCTTCTTTCGTTTCTTGTCTATTCTGAGCGGGTGAAGCGAATTTACTGAATAGACTACGCATGGAGTCTCTCGGCTGACCACGATTTCGGACGCGGGTTCGACTCCCGCCGCCTCCACCACATCCAAGTCCTTTTCTACGAACAACTTAGCAGAGATGGGAAAAATTCGAGCGGATTTTAGTACGCGATTTGTACGTTGCCGCTTTTGGTTTTGACCCACTTCCGCGATCCCAGCACAATTGGAGCCGAAGTGGGAGGCCCCATTGCTGCTTTCCGTTTTTACCCGCCACTCCATCGACTGCAAGTATGCCGGCGACCGGACGTACCGCCGCTGCAACTGCCCCAAGTGGATTGGCGGCCAGGTCAACCGCAATTACTTCCGCAAGAGCGCCGGCACCCGGCAATGGGGGGAGGCCGAGGAGCTAAGGCTTAAACTCGAGGACGCTCTTCTCAAAGGGCTACCTCCATTTGGACCGTCACGACCTGATACGTTGGGGTTGGTGGCGTTTCCAAAGGTTGAATCTCCAGCGCTGGAAGCTACTCCCGTCGAGGTACTGCCTCCCACACCAAAGAAGCCGCGGGTAACCGTCGACTCAGCCGTCGACGCCTATCTCACCGACGCGCGCTCGAGGGGTCTCAGCGAAGACACGATCCGTAAGCTCGAAACTATCTTCCGCAAACAGTTCCTTTCCTGGTGCACGGTCGAAGGCCTCATCTTCCTCGATGAGATCGACCTCGATGCATTGCTCCGCTTCCGCAGCACTTGGAAGGATGCCCCTCTGGCTGGCCAGAAAAAGCAGAACCGGGTCATCGGTTTCTTCTGGGCCTGTATGAGACGCCGCTATATCCAGGAGAATCCAGTCCTGGGACTTGGCAAGATCAAGGTGATCCACGTTCCAACCGACTACTTCCCCCGAGAAGAGTTCGAGAAGATTTTGGATGCGACCTCCCGATGCGGCGACAAACGCGGCGGGAACGTGTCGGTTGACGATAATCGGACCAGGCTCCGCGCCATGACCCTCCTGATGCGTTGGAGCGGACTGCGCATCCGGGACGCGATCACACTGGAGCGACATCGGCTTCAAGGCGATAGCCTCATGCTCTACCAGGCGAAAACCGGGACGCCAGTCTACGTCCCGCTTCCATCCTTCGTCATTGCGGCCCTAGATAACCTCCCGCCCGGTCCAAAGCCAAATCCGCGTTACTTCTTCTGGAGCGGCAATGGGAAGCCGAAGAGTGCGGTCGCCGATTGGCAGCGCAGCTACCGCCGCCTCTTCAAACTGGTCAATCTGACGAAGGCCGACGGATCTCCGAAACGCTGTCATCCCCACATGTTCCGTGACACATTTGCAGTCGAGATGCTGTTGGCGGGCGTTCCGATCGATCAGGTCTCCCTCCTGCTCGGCCATGCTTCGGTCAAAATCACGGAAAAGAGCTACTCCCCGTTCGTAAAGGCGAGACAGATTCAGTTGCAGGATAGCGTCCGGAGTGCATGGCAGATCGGATTGCCCGCCACGCCGGGGCCGGATACAAATCCGCCGAACCCCGCACCTTCGACGAAAACTCGGGCAGGGTTGCAATTGATCCGCAATCCGAAGGGTTCGCAAGCGACAGCGTGACCGGCGCCTCCAGTGTCGCTTGCCGCGAAGAATGGCTGATTTGACCGAGTATTTGAGCTGACTTAGAAGAGCTGTGTGCAATCTCTGTTGATCGAAAGCATCAGACTCCAGTTCATCGCTTGAGAAGCCAAATCCAAATGAGGGGAAAATCGAATGGAACTCCACTACGAATCGCAGTTCGATTCAAGCCTTCCCAGAAGCCAGTCGGCAGTGACAGGTGTGCCGGCGCTGGAGAGACACTACACGGTCGCTGAGCTATCGAAGCTTTGGTTCTTCAGCGAAAACACGATAAGAAGGCTGTTCAACACGGAGCCAGGCGTCATCAAGATCGCTCGCCAAGGGAACAGATTCAAGAGGGGCTACACCTCACTGAGAATTCCAGAGCGAATCGCTTTACGCGTCCACAGACGAATGCAGGGGATTTCCTGAAAGGGTCATCTGAGGAGACTGAACCAGAGCCATTCTTGGTCTATAGCAAGAGTGGCCAGTTTTCATGCCTCTCGGCATGACCATAGTCGACGAACTTGACCGAAATGGTCAACCATTTCATGCTCGGATTTCGCTGGTTCCACGCTTGGTCTCAGTGTCAAGTGGAGAAACCCAGTTGACGTCGTATTGCAAGTTACGGCGACTTGGACGCTTCTTTCACTGAAAGAACGGCTTCCGGCCAGACGCGGGGCGCGGTTGCTTGAGAAGTGCGGGCCATTTCTAGGAACCCATTGGGGGAAAGACTGTTTGGAGGATAGATACGATGTTTGATTCGCTCGATGAACTCTCAGTCAAGCTTTGCGAGACGGGCTACTTCATCGATCCCGTGATGACCCAGGTAGTCTTTCTGGCCGCGAAGCTTCAGAAGCCTTTGCTGCTCGAAGGGCCGGCAGGCTCCGGAAAGACCCAATTGGCCCTATCGGTAGCCGCTGCGGGCAAGACTCACGTCGAGCGCCTCCAGTGCTATCGCGGCGTCAGCGAGGACAAGGCCATCGGCCGGTTCGACGAGGGCCTGCAACGGCTCTACATGGAGTTCTCGAAAGGCCAGCATGAGAACTGGCAGAGCGTGCAGGCGAACCTCAAAGGGCGCGACTTCTTTCGCCCCGGTCCGCTGATGCGGGCGCTCGAATGCGAACGGCCATGCGTCCTGCTGATTGACGAGTTGGACAAGGTGGACGACGGATTTGAGGCGATGCTTTTGGAAATCCTCTCCGCCTGGCAGCTCTCGATTCCTGAGTTCGGTACCGTCGCAGCGAAGAGCATCCCTTTCGTTGTGCTGACCAGCAACGAGGAGCGCAGACTCGGCGACCCCATTCGAAGGCGGAGCCTTTACGTTCGCGTCGAGCATCCGACCCCGGAGCGCGAAGCGGAGATCATCGCCAGTCGCACACCGAAGGCCGATGAGAAGTTCCACCGGGAGATGGCGGGGATCGCACTTTCGTTCCGCAACTATTCCCTTGAGAAGCCCCCTTCGGTCTCGGAGATGATCGATTTCGCGAACGCACTTCAACTGCTCGGAACCGATCACGTAACCGAGGAGCACCGCGACGTTCTGCTGCCGTTCCTGGCGAAAACCGAGAAAGATCGCAGGCATCTCCTGTTGCGCGAAGGATTCAAGAGTCTGCTCGACGA
>CAILBQ010000719.1 GCA_903832475.1 uncultured Acidobacteriota bacterium
ATCTACGCCAGCTTTCCTGCCAGCGCGCAGCAGGGAACGTGGCCCTTCGACAGCGGGCCAGAATTTGTGATCCTCAACCTCGCCGTGGGTGGAAGCTGGCCGGGAAGTCCGAATTCGTCGACTGTTTTTCCTAGCTCGGTTCTGGTGGATTACGTCCGGCTCTACACCAATTGAAGCGCGCTCCCTTCAGGCCGGTTTTTGAGCCGTTCCGGTCTTGAAACTCTCCATCCCCTGTTAGTTGGGTTGCGCCCGATCCGGCGCTGTGGTATCACAGATACATATTCTGGTTCGGTCCTGACGGGTTCGAGCCTGGATTTCATGAAGAGTGGTTGAGGGACGAGCCCTGCGACGCCACGACAACCGGCCGGAGCAATTCCGGATCACGGTGTCAACTCTCGCCCGGTAAAACGGGGGACATGAGATTCGAAAAATGCATTGGCCTTGGCGGGCCCGTAGCTTTTTCGCATAGAAATTTTCTCAAGTTTGCTCATCTTTTGAGCCGAGTCAGCGTAGCTGTACTTGTCTCGCAGCAACTCTCTACTGCGAGGGAACTGTGACGACGGCCTACGAACTGCGATGTCGAGAGTGCGGCAAGAGCTACGGCAATCAACCTCTGTCCATCTGCGACGACTGTTTTTCTCCCCTGGAAGTGGACTTTGACCTGGACTACGCGCGCAGCCGCTTCACGCGCGATAAGATTTCTGCCGGACCTTTAAACATGTGGCGCTATCGAGCACTGCTGCCGGTTTCGGACACCTACAAGCCAACCACGCCTGCGGTCTTGACGCCTCTCCTCGAGGCTCCGCGGCTCGCCAGCCGCATCGGCGCCAACAATCTCTACATCAAAAACGACGCTGTCTGCCTGCCCACCTTGAGCTTCAAGGACCGCGTCGTCGCAGTGGCGCTGGCCAACGCGCAAGCCTTCGGATTCGACACCGTCGGATGCTCGTCAACCGGCAACCTGGCCAATGCCGTGGCCGCCGGCGCGGCGCGTCTGGGCTTGAAAACCTACATTCTCGTCCCATCCGATCTGGAAGCTGCCAAGATTCTCAACACGCAGGTCTATGGCGCAAATCTGATCCGCATCGACGGCAATTACGACCATTGCAACCGCCTTTGCTCGCAGATTGCTGAGCGCTACAACTGGGGCTTCGTGAATGTGAATCTGCGCCCCTATTACGCGGAAGGTTCGAAGACCGTCGGCTACGAAATCGCCGAGCAACTCGGCTGGCGGCTGCCGGATAACGTCGTTGTGCCCATGGCCGGAGGCTCGTTGATCACCAAGATCCGCAAGGCGTTCAAGGAACTCGTCGCCCTTGGCCTTGTCGACGATAAGCCGGTGCGCTTCTTCGGCGCGCAGGCAACCGGCTGCTCGCCCATCTCGACGGCGGTGAAGAACGGCGCCGACAACATCGAGCCGCAGCGACCCAATACCATTGCGCGCTCGCTGGCCATCGGCAATCCCGCTGACGGCTCTTATGCGATTCGCGTGATCCGCGACTCGGGCGGCTGGGCCGAAGACGTTTCAGACGTCGAGATCGTCTCCGCCATCCAGGAACTTGCCGAGACGGAAGGTGTCTTTACCGAAACCGCCGGCGGCGTGACCACCGCGGTCACAGCGCGCCTCTACGCTCACGGCCGCATCAAGCCCGATGAACTTACCGTCAGCTGCATCACCGGCAACGGCCTCAAGACAACCGACGTGCTGCAAGGCGCGTACAGTCAGGAAGCCGCGGTCCGGCCGCGGCTCTCGGACTTTGCCGCATATCTTGAAGAGCGGGAAGATCGTCTCGCGGGGGTTGCGTATGCCGATTAAGGTTCTGCTGCCCAATGCCTTCCAGAAGCACACCAACAATGTGCGCGAAATCGAGAGCACGGCCGCCGATTTGCCGGCATTGATTACCGATCTCGAAGGCCGCTTTCCCGCCCTTCGCCAGCATCTGCGCGGCGAAGACGGTCACGTTCGCAAGTTCATCAACTTCTATGTGAACGAGGAAGACATCCGCTTTCTCGGGAATGAAACCTACGCGTTCCAGGATGGAGACGAAGTTCTGGTCATCCCATCGATCGCAGGCGGTTGATCGAACAGGCCAGTCCGCAGGCCGTATCCAAGTCGCAGACTCACAAGAGATCCGCAGGATTCGCAGGCAACTGCTTCCTGCGGATGTTTTCGTGGCGCAAACCTGCCCGAGAAAGGTAACGCACCATAGACCTTGCGGAATTTGCACGGCATTCGCATAGGGTTCACCGTGCTGTAGCAGTGTTCATCCCATACTGTTCGCGTGAACCCAAACTCAGGCCTGAGAATTCCATGCAAGTTGGCGGTCGCTAGCTCGCCGCTGTGGGATGTTTCCCTGTCCGGAACTGCGGTAGCAGGTGGTGCAACCTCTCCTTCGGTAACCCGCCCTGCTCGTGGCCGCATTCATGCCGAGGTGGGTCGCTACCAGATGCGCCTGGTGAATTCTGTAGAGGATCTGGAAGCGGTGTGCCGGTTGCGCTTCAACGTCTTCAACCTCGAGCTGGGAAAAGGCCTTGATGCCTCCTATGCGACGGGAATGGATACCGACCACTTTGACCTGTTCTGCGAGCATCTACTGGTCGAAGACCGGGAAAGCGAGCAGATTGTCGGCACGTATCGGATGCAGTCTGGAGCCACTGCATCGCGGAACCTTGGCTATTACTCGCAGACCGAGTTTGACTTCGCGGCGTTTGAGCCGCTGCGCATGGAAGTGCTGGAACTGGGACGCGCCGCGATCGATCGCGACCATCGCACGCCCGAAGTGCTGACGCTGCTGTGGCGCGGCATCGCGCAGTATGCTACCGATATGCAATTGCGCTATCTGATTGGATGTTCGTCGCTGAACTCGGTTGACCCACGCGAAGGCTGGCAGATGTATCGCCAACTAGGGAATTATCGAGTCACCGAGGAGCTGCAAACGCGGCCTGCCGATGGATATATTTGTCCGGGAGAGTTGGCAGTGGAAGGGACAGACGCGGCTGCGGAGCCGGTGAAGGTGCCCAAGCTGCTGAAGACGTATCTGGCGATTGGAGCGCGTATCTGCAGTGCGCCGGCCTGGGATCGTGAGTTTGGCACCATCGACTTTCTGACGCTGCTGGATCTGCGCACCGTCTCGTCGTCTGCGCGGAACCGCTTCCTGGCGCCGCTGACGCAGTGACGGGACGAGCCGCTCGACGCGGCATTGTCCTGATTCTCTCGTTGCTGTTCTGCGCGGTCCGCTACTTCGTGGTCTGGCTTCGGGCTCGGCTGCGAGGACGTTGTATCACTTCGCAGCAACGCGCTGACTGGATGCACTTCTGCGGCCGCATCGTTCTGCGGGCGATCGGGATTCACTATCGCGTTGAGGGAGAGATTCCGCGCGGCGCGACGCTGATTGTCGCCAACCATCTCAGTTACCTGGACATTGTGATCTTCAGCGCGGCGGTTCCGTGCGCGTTTGTCGCCAAGGAAGAGATTGCGAGCTGGCCGATGTTTGGCTTGCTGGCGCAATTGGGCGGAACGATCTTTCTGGATCGCGAGAGCCGGTTGAGCGCCTGGGATGCGGCGGAATCGATGGCGCTGCGGCTGGCGGAGAATGTGCCGGTGTTGTTCTTTCCCGAGGGAACGAGCACGGACGGATTCGAGGTTGTTCGCTTCCATTCGACGCTGTTTGAGCCTGCGGTTGAGAGCGGCTTTCCGGTGGTTCCAGCGGCGATCTTCTATGAACCCGTTGGAGCGGGAATCGAGGAGGGCGACATTTGCTGGTTTGGTGACGCCCTGTTCTTGCCGCACTTAAAACAGGTTTTAGGTCTGACTGACTTTCTGGCGGTCGTCCGATTTGGAGCGCCCGAAGGATTTCCGGATCGGAGAACGGCTGCCTGGCGAAGTCACGATGCCGTCGAAACGATGCGAAGGTCGAAATTTTCGCAGAGGCGAAGATAAGGCAAATTGAGAGGGGGGGAGGGGGGTGGGGCGCTTTTCGCGTTTTCGGCCCTAAGTACTTCAATTCAATGGTGATACAGCGCGCCCTTTGATGCGCCCCGGGGCGAAATTGGCATAACTACTGACGCTTCCCGACGGGACGATGTGAAGCCATTATGCGCCTTGGTTGACTGGCTTGTTGCAGGATTTTGAAAACTTACTTCGTCGAGAGTTCCGTTTTGGGAGAGGCGGTACTACCGCGCACAACGAGCGAGGTCGAGACGAGAAATTCGCGCTGGAGGTTGGGGTCGGCCGAGTTTTCGACCTGGTGGCGGAGGGCGTCGAAGGAGGCTTTGGCAAGCTCCTGCCGCGACAGGCGAATGCTGGTGAGCGGCGGCAAGGTGAATTCAGCGAAGTCAATGTCGTCGAGGCCGATGACCGACAAGTCTTCCGGCACGCGCAGGCCGGCCATATAGACGGCGCGCAGGACGCCGATGGCGGTCATGTCGTTGGAGCAAATGACGGCGGTGGGGCGAGTTTCGAGCGCGCTTAGCTTGGCGAAACCGGCGACCCCGCCTTTGAGGGTGTGGTCGCACTCGACGATCCAGTCTTTCTGGACCTTGAGATTGGACTCGCGCATGGTCTGCTGGAAGGCGTTGAGGCGGGTGATGGCAGAGTGCAGGGTATGCGGGCCGGCGAGGAAGCCGATGCGGGTGTGTCCGAGCTCGACGAGATGGGCGACGGCTGCGTGGATGCCGGCCGAGTAGTCCAGCTCAATGGTCGAGACCTTGGGGTCTTTGAGGTGGAACTCGGCCAGCACGATGGGCATGTTGTGGATGGCGAGCTGATCGAGGACGGGCTCTTCTCCGCCAAAGGTAAGCAAGGCCACGCCTTCGACCTTGCGCTCGAGCATGCGCCGGACGCAGCCGGTGAGTCGGTCGGCATCGCTGTTGGTGGAGCTGACCAGGATTTCGTAGCCGTGGGCGACGGCGATTTCTTCGAAGCTGGAGATGAGTTCGGGGAAGAAGGGGTTGGTAATGTTTTCAACGATGATGCCAAGGATGCGGCTGCGGCCGGAAACGAGGCTCCTGGCATGGGTGTTGGGGAAGTAGTTGAGCTGCTCGATGGCCTGCCAGACGCGGGCGGCCAGCTTCTGGCTGACGGCCGGGGAGGCGTTGATGGTGCGCGAGACAGTGGCGATGGAAACCTTGGCGAGGGCGGCCACGGTTCGAATATCGGGCTTGCTGGGAACGGTGGTGCGGCTTCCTTTGCGGCTCACGCACCTATGGTACTTGGTTTTTTCGAGTGCACCAAGAATTGAGCAGAGTTTTTGAGGGGAGCCGTGAGTACGGCTGTTGTGGAAATGGAGTGCAGCTGGTTAGGTGGGAAGACCCGCTCATCGCGATACGGCTGCGATGAACGGGGCACAGTCGCACAGTCGCGAGGTCGGCTAGGTTGGAAAACCCGCTCATCGCGATGAGACTGCGATGAACGGGGCACAGTCCTGCAGTCGGGGCTCTGTGCTGAGGGAGCATCGTTGGGTCGCAGAGTGTGTGTGCCAGCTGGCCAAGCACGGTCATTCCGAGAAGAGGTACCTGTGCCCCATTCATCGTGGTTTTATCGCGATGAGTGGGCCGCGCAGTCTCGCCGTCCACTCTGATTCGATTTCAATGGCTCCTCGCACGCCGGTGGCGTAATGGTTGAAGCTGCTCCAGTTGTACTGTTCGGGAGAGGTGACAAGTCCTCGCTTGACTGGATTGCGGTGGATATAGCGAACGACCTCGAAGCGAGATGCTTCCCCGTGGATGTTTGCGTCGAAATAACGCTCCTGCCAGAACTGCGGGTGATCGCCTCGCAACTTTCGGGATGTAATTTGCTTGAAAGCCTTGAGAAGTTGGGCGAGGAGAATGGAGGGTGGTTCGTTGATCAGCAGGTGTACGTGCTCAGGCATCAGGACGTAGGCGTAAATGCGCGCACCATGACGTGCGCGCATCTGTTCGAGGATTCCTTCGACAAGATTTTTGGGGTCGGGTGTTTCGAGGAATGGGAGCCGGTGATAGCAGCTGAAGGTGATGAAGTGAAGGGCTTCGGCTTGCTGGAAGCGCTTTAAACCGTACGGCATGCGGAAATGATACTCCTCGACTTTGTTGGGAAAGACCCGCTCATCGCGATGAGGCCGCGATGAACGGGGCACAGTGTGAGGTGTGGGATTCGGAAAGGCCCGCTCATCGCGATGGGGCTGCGATGAACGGGGCACAGTCTGAGGTGTGGGATTGGGAAAGACCCGCTCATCGCGATGAGGCTGCGATGAACGGGGCACAG
>CAILBQ010000720.1 GCA_903832475.1 uncultured Acidobacteriota bacterium
CGATCTGGTCGTGGAGGTGGAGTACTGATGGTCTTCACGATGGGAACTATGTGCGGTTTGCGCCGCGAAGATAAACGCGGATCCTTCGCTGCGCTCAGGATGACAACCCTTTTGGGTTTGGCTCTGGGGAGTCTGCTGGTGGCCGGGTGTCGGCAGGACATGCATAACCAGCCGAAGTTTGTGCCGCAGCGGGGAACGGACTTCTTTGCGGATCACCGGTCGGCGCGGCCGCAGGTGGAGAACACGGTGGCACGCGGCGGGTTGAAGGAAGACAGCTATTTTTATACCGGCGTGGTGATGGGAGCGAACGGGTATCGCGAGGAGAAGAACGAGCTTCCTTTCCCTGTTTCGATGACAGTGCTGCGCAAAGGACAGGAACGGTTCAACATCTATTGCACGCCTTGCCATTCGCGGGTGGGCAATGGGCTGGGCGAGATTGTGCAGCGAGGGTATAAGCCGGCGGGAAACTTGAACGATGAGGTTCGCCGGGCACAGCCGCTGAGCCACTACTTCTATGTCATGACGCATGGGTACGGAGCGATGCCGGATTACTCGGCGCAACTGACGCCGGAAGAACGGTGGTCGGTGGCGGCGTATATCCGGGCGATCCAGTTGAGCCAGAACGCGACGATGGCCGATGTGCCGACGGGCGCGAAGGTGGAGAGCCTCAAGAACCTCGTGGCAGAGAAGGGTTATCCGGATGGATCGGATCAGCCGTGGGAGATGCCGACGACGGCTATCCAGGCGTATCCACCCGACAAGTCGCAGGGAACTCCGGCGATGGGTAACGCCTATCCGTTCGATCCGAAGGTATTCATTCCGCACCAGGCGATGCCTGCCGGTAGCGGCAAAACATCCAGCAAGCCGACCGCGGCGCCGATGGCGTCCGGGTCGGGGAAATAGTTAAGGAGCCAGGACAAAACGCATGGCACACGCTCCTCACGCAAAGGTACTTCCCGCAGATCTTTCCGCGCCGCCGATGGTCAATGCCTGGCGCGCGAAGGCTCTCATGGTCGCGGTCTTATTTACGGTATGCGCTGTCGTGCTCGCGTTCCTGGATCACTCGATGGAGCATGTGTATCGCGCCTGGCTGCTCGGCCTGGTGCTGACGTTTGGCTTTGCTGTCGGCGGGCTCGCGTTGCTGATGGTGCAATACGTGACGGGCGGCAAGTGGGGCCTGCTGCTGCGGCGTCCGCTGGAAGCGATGAGCCGGACATTGCCGCTGATCATTGGGTATTGGCTGATCATGGGCCTGTTCATGAAGAAGCTGTACCTGTGGGCATTGATCAGCAATCCGGAAGAAGCGCTGAAAGCGGGAAGAATCACCGACGCGGAAGCGCACGCCATTGCGTGGAAGCACGCGATGCTGAATCCGACCTCGTTCTGGGTAGTAGGGGCAATCTGCTTTGCGATTTTCGCCTTCTACACGGTGCGGCTGAATTCGCTAAGCATGCAGCGGGAGAAGGATACGCTGGCCAACACGCCTTACTGGATCAAGAAGTTCGAGAACATTTCCGGCTTTGGAATCCTGGTGTATTCGCTGCTCATGACGGCTTGCGTTCTTTACTGGGTGATGTCGCTGGATGTGACCTGGTACTCGTCGATTTACGGGCTGCTGTTCCTGGTTGGCGAGGGGTACCAAGTGCTGGCGATGGCCATGATCACAGCCTTGACGCTGTCGAAGGCCGAGCCTTTCAAGACGATTCTGCGAGGGACGGAACAATACGACATGGGCAAGTTCATGTTTGCCTTTGTCATGCTGAATATGTACCTGGCGTTCTCGCAGTTCCTGATTATCTGGTCGGGGAACCTGCCGGAGGAGATTGTCTGGTACCAGAACCGCATCCTGGGTGGATGGGGCACGATGCTGACGCTGGACTTCTTGTTCCACTGGGTGATTCCGTTCTCGCTGCTGTTGTCGAAGGATTTGAAGCGGAACAAGAAGCGGCTGATTCGCGTGGCGCAGTGGATGATTTTCGCCAAGGCTTTCGATCTGCTTGTGCTGATCGAGCCGAACTTCAAGGATGCTGCGAAGAACTTGCATTTCAGCTGGGGAATTCTTGAGTATGCTGCCGTGCCGGTGGTGATGGTTTCGCTGTGGGTTGCCTATTACGCGACAAACCTGATGAAGCGTCCGCTGGTACAGACGAACGATCCGCACCTGGCGGAGATTTTGGAGCCTGAACATGCCCACGCCTAACCACGAAAAATTTGGAATGCACGTCCACGGGGGCGGCGAGACGGAGAACGTCGACACGCGTCTGGGGTATGAAGGTACGGATGTACGGGTCTCGGGAGTCGTCGTATTTCTTACGGCGCTGGGAATTTTTGTGGTGGTCACGGCGGTGCTTTGCGTCGGCATCGGCAAGGTGATCAACACGGAGCTGGGCAAGGCGGATGGTCCGACGACAAAGTGGAATCATCCGGTGGATGTGAGAAAGCTGGGGAATCTGGCTTCGAGCCCGGAGTTGCAAGGTCAGTTTGCAAAGCTGGCACAGCGGTTTCCTTCTCCGCGGCTCCAGACCGATGACGGCAACCAGGAAATTACGGATATGCACGCC
>CAILBQ010000721.1 GCA_903832475.1 uncultured Acidobacteriota bacterium
ACCTTCTTTAGTTTTCTAAGGAGCTTGCCGCCCGATGGGTTCGTCGAGCACTGGCTGGCCCGTTTTGCGAACGTCGCCTTCAAGTTCGGTCATTCGAGCAAAGGAGATAGCCGCACTTCGCGCTTCCACCCCATCGGCGGAGGTGGCGTTGACCGGGATGTGGAACCGACCATCCGGGAAGGCGAAGTGATACCGGAAGTTGCCATCCTCGCTCAGGTTGATTTTCTGGCCATCGATGCAGACCTTTGCGTTCGGCTCCGTACCGCCGTAGATGATCAGCTCAGCATTGACGTGCATATGGAAACTCCGTTCACGTTTAAACGAAGCACCAAATGGACTGCTGACACTGGTGACCCACCCCCCGGCGCTGGAGGCCCATTGCCCGGAGGAAACCATCGTTTCAAATCGCTTCTTGAGCATTTCGGTGATCTCGAAGGAGCCAACCATGCGAGTGCGGACGTCCTCATCGCCCAGGTGTTCGAGCAACTCGTGGGCCTCCTCGTGCTTGAGGTCACGCGGAACGCGGGCCTGGAAGGGTAGTTCGTAATCGCTGCGCTGGAGACGGGCCCGTGTTTCCGCCAGTTCCTCCCCGGGTTGCCCCTGTATGGCGATCAACTCGCAGAGTTCTCGAAAGGAGACCTGGTAAGGGATCGTGACAAACCGGGCGTCGGTGTTGGGCGATAGCGTATCGCGAGGCATGCAAACTTCAGCGGAACGGGTTAGGACTTCCAAGCCGCCATCGGCCCGATAATAGCCGAGTTGGGCGATAAAGGCTGTGCCGGGCCGATTGACCTGGAGGTACCAATGTTGGTGGCAATCCCAAATATGTATCTGCTGCACTCGACCTTCTCCGGGGACGTAGACTTCGAGAAAGACCTTGCCGTCATGGGCGGCGTGGACGGCTGACTGGTACTGGGACCGGCTCAAATCCCAATAGGCGAAGAGTGTTTGGGGGTCGCGAGCTACAAGATATAATTTCATTGTCCCATACGATTCGGGAAGATACCCGAGGAACTCGTAAGCGGGAAGTTCCTCGGCTTTGACCTTGGGCTTAGGGGGCAAAATCGCTGCTGAAACAGCAGGAGCAGACGAGGACGAAGACGCGTTCGCGTTAATAGCGGGGCGTATGCGCGGGGGCTTTCTCCGAGGAAAGGAAGGCTTGGTAGCGGGCATATTATTCTCCACAGGCTATTAACTTCTTGAGAAGCGTCTATGGGGTGAACACCCCATGGCTAAACTTGAAATCGTCCTCTCTTTCTGTTCCTTATATCACGGCTCAGCTGTATTCCATCAAGCGCAATCCCGGCAGTTCGGCGGTTCATAATCCAGAATAATGATCGATTTATGAATATTGTTGCTGGCGCGACTAACGAGGTTTTGATGGTATCCGGCAACTTTTGCAGCCCCTTCCATTTTATGCCTGTAGAACCACGGGCCTAGGCAAATGTGGCGGGGCGCTTCGAGCGACTTTGGCGAAAGAAAAAGAAGATAATGACGCTCATGGCTGCGGCATAGGCGCACCACAACGAAGTAAAGGCATAAGCGTAGATCACGAGCACAGCGATCAAGCCGATGATATTAAGAATTCCGAAGACGACTAAATAGCGATAGCCCGAGAACAACAGCGCCCCGCAAGTTGCAATCAAGTATGCTCCCCCTACCAGGATTGATGAGGTAAACTTGTTGTCGTAAACGATAGTATGACCGCGCACAAAAACGTGCAGAGGGGCAGCGATAAGACCCCATAAAATATAGAGGGACAACGCACCGCCCAGAACCACAAAACCAAGCATATGCCGCCTTTTTTGGGAAGTTGGTTCGATCAGTAAGACGCTCAAAGGCAACAAAAAAGGCAAAAGCCCCTGTGCATACAACGCGAAAGCGACTCCGGCATCATATCCTACCCACCATGGTACGACCTGATCGGCTCCAAGCCAGACTATGCCTTCAGTAAATTGGTGTACTGCAAATAAAGTTGGCACAGCCGCGAAAAGAAGTTCTCGACGGTGTTTTACCTCCAGGAGGGTGGCCACCCCGACAGCACCCAATACGGCGCTACCTGCGAAGTTAGCGGTTGCGCAAAAACACATAGCTGTTCTACGACCCGAGGTCTCAGTACAATCGGGCAGCAATGAAGGCCGGAACAGTCGCGGTCATTGCCGTAGCATCACTTCCACAAGAGAATTTCAGGTGGCTTGCGTGATGTGGCTGGAGGCTCACTAGCTGGCACTCCTATGATGATGGGCGCGATGACGGTCATTTCATTCGGAATTTTTAACTCAGCCTTCCACTCCGCAGTGTTGAGTGCCTCCACGGCAAAACCAATGACACAAGTGCCCAGACCATTCGCGCAGGCTGCCAGCATGAGGTTCTCTGCAGCCAGCCAGCAGTCGGCTGCCACGAACGGTCCAGTGTGCTTGCCACAGATGATGATGAGCGTTCCTGCCTTGTGGAAGACGTGAAATTCGGGGACGCCGGCCAGATGGAGCCGATGCTTAGATGACGGGAAATCTCCACGCTTCGCTTCTTCGCGCACTTGCTCTTCGCACTTGTCCGACAAGCGGTCAAGCACGCCCCTATCTTGGATGACGACAAACGACCACGGCTCCTGGTGCATGGCGGTGGGCGCGAGCACGGCGGCATTGAGTACCGCGTTGACGGTGGCTTTATCGATGGCTTGCTGCGTGTAATTGCGCACCGATCGACGTTGATGGATGGCGTCCATCGCACTCATGGTTGGTTTAGATGGAATGGGGGTTTTTCTGTCAGTCATAATGTTTGAAATGTGTGAGTTTGTTTGGGCTGAAATTCGCTTTTTTAGAATTAGGCAAGAGTGGCGAGCGCTTCCTTGGTGAAGCCGACCAATTCGGAAGTACGCCCTTCGTGAATCTTTCGAGTCCACCCTGCGTCGGAGATCAAGGCGCGACCCACGGCGACCAAGTCGAAATCTCCCCTATCCAAGCGGCGATGGAGTTCATCCAAGGAGTTGGGCACTGAGGCTTCCCCACGGAAGGCCGCGAGAAACTCTCCGGAAAGCCCGACGGAGCCCACCGTGATGGTGGCTTTTCCAGTCAGCTTTTTGGCCCAGCCGGCAAAGTTCAAATCCGAATCTGTGAACTCGGCATCCCAAAACCGGCGTTGCGAACAGTGGAAGATATCCACACCCGCCTCCGCCAAAGGAACGAGCCAAGCCTCCATCTCATGAGGCGTCGTCGCTAGCTTTGCGGTGTAGTCTTGAAGCTTCCACTGCGAGACTCGAAGACTAATCACGAATTCAGAACCGACTGCGTGGCGAACAGCCCGAATCAGTTCCTCTGCGAATCGGGAGCGTTCAGCTAAAGACTGTCCGCCGTATCGGTCGGTGCGTTGGTTGGTGGGATGCCAGAAGAATTGATCAATGAGGTAGCCATGAGCGCCATGAATTTCGACCGCGTCAAATCCCAGCGTTTTGGCGTCCGCCGCCGCCTGCGCAAACATCTCCGCACGCTGCGGATACACCTCCAACTGAAACTTCCTTACTCCATCCTTTAACCGCTCCAACACTTCGTCCAAACGCACCTCCGCCGTTCTCTCTACGCTCTACACTCTACCCTCTATCCCCTGAACTTAATATTGCAGCCAATACTTCCACGCTGATTCGTATCCGGCCTCTTGCCTGCGATCACCGCATCCAGCGCCGCTCTCAAATCCTTCCCGGTCACCGGAATATCATTCCCAAAATCCTTCCGCCGCGGCCGGCTATCATCCAGCTGCCCGCGATACACCAGCCGCAGCTCGCGATCGAACCGCGCGAGCGCCGCGATCTCGGCGATGTCCAAGCGGCTTCGATCGATCGTCCCGTGGCGGCCGAAGCAGCTCAGGCGCCTGCGCCTCCAACCCCCGCCGCCGCGCCGCC
>CAILBQ010000722.1 GCA_903832475.1 uncultured Acidobacteriota bacterium
ATATCTCTCTTGTTCAATTTCAGGCCGTCCGTCATTTGGCCTCCATACTCTTGCGATAGACAATGGCTTCGGGAAATTTGCGTACTTCGAACAGTGACGAGATGCGGCTCATCGACTCCGAATGTCCGAGACAAAGATAGCCGCCAGGATTCAGTGCTTCGTAGAAGGTCTCCGAGGCTGTCTTGCGCGAGGCGTCGTCGAAGTAGATCAGCAGGTTGCGGCAGAAGATCACATCGAAGTTGCGATAGTGAACGGTGTCGGCAGGTTCAGAAAGGTTGACGCGGGTAAACTCGACCGCCTGGCGCAGATCGTCGCAGAGCTGGTATTCCTCGCCGACAGACTTGAAGTATCTCTTCAACCACGGTTCGGGGAGATACTGGACCGAGCGTGCGGAGTAGCGGCCGGCGCGCGCGCGGCGCAGAATACTGGTGTCGATGTCCGAGGAGATAATCTCTACATCCCAATCCCGGATGCCGGCCCAGTTTTCGAGGAGAAACATGGCGACAGAGTAAGGCTCTTCGCCGCTCGACGAGGGAATGCACCAGATACGGATCGCGGCGCCGCTGCTGCGGCGATGAATAATCTGCGGGAGCATAGAGTCCACCAGGCATCGGAACTGATACTCCTCGCGAAGGAAGTAGGTTTCGTTCACCGTCATGACGTTGGTGAGCTGTTGCAACTCTTCGCCAGAAGCCTGAAAGCGGAGCAGCGTGAAATAACCTCGAAATGTTCCCGTACCGGTGGCTTCTATGCGCTCGACCAGCCGTTTGTCCACAAAGTAGCGCTTGGAACTCTCGAAGCTGATACCCGTGCGGCGATAGAAAAACTCCTTGAACTTCAGGAAGTCCTCGTCGGTGATCGTGGCGGGTTCTGGGTGCGAAGCGTGAGAGGTCATCAGCGATCAGATTTCTCGTATCCGCTTCAGGGCAAGATCGGCCGCAAACTGGATGTACGCTTCCTGTGCAAAGCGCGCTTTCAAGCGGAGCAGCGGCTCGATGGCCGCCGCGGTTCCCAATTCGCAAAGCAGATCGACTGCCGTGGCGCAGACATTGACATGCTCGTCGCGTTCGATGACATCGATCAGCCATCGCTCCGCATCCGGGTAGTGCTCGGAGTTGAGGATGTTCACCGCGAAGATCCTGACATCGGGATCGGAGTCAGCGAGCAGAGAGCGCAAAACGGTCGCAACCTGACCACCCAACTGCCGAAAGGTTTCGATCACATCGTTGCGCAGGGCTGCATTCTCGCTGCGCAGACACTCCGACAGGCCGCTTTCAATGGAAGCGTCGCGAAGGTGCAGCAAAGCAGTCAAGATGGCCTCGCGAACAGCGGTACTTTCTTCGCGCCCCAATCGGTTCAGCAAGGCCCCAGACGCGTGTGGGAAAGACGAAATTTGCCGCGCGGCGTGACGGCGAACGGTCGCGTCAGCATCCTCAAGCGCCGCCCCGAGCTGCTCGCAACTTCGCTGCTCGACCGCTTCTGCCTTTTTCGTACTTCGTACTGCTTTCGCTCTGACCAATCCCATCCGGCACCCTTATCGTCCCGCCCAGACCGTCAATTGAGAGGACACCTTTTCTATTGCCAGGGTCAGTGTCGCCCCGCCTTTTGAAACAAGTTCCGCAGGCATGCCGTAAACCACGGCCGACTCTTCCGATTCGGCTATGGTGCGGCCTCCCCGTTTTTTGATTTCCGCGAATGCATCGGAGCCGTCGTAGCCCATGCCCGTCAGCAGGACCGCGGTGACGCGTTTGGGATCGTAATGCTCCAACACCGAGCGGCCCAGCAGTTCGACCGATGGATGCCACAGAAACTGCGCATTCTCCGGCACAGGCAGCACGTGGAGCCTGCCGCCGCGGCTGGCCAGCACCATATCCGCGCCTCCCCGAGCGATGTAGATCTTGCCTGCCTCGATGGCCAAAGCACTGTTTGCCTCGACTACCTGCAGTGAGCAACACTGATTGAGTCGCTCGGCAAAAGCTTTGGTAAAGGCCGCCGGCATATGCTGCGCCACCAGGACTGGCCAGGGAAACTTCGCCGGCAATCCCGACAGCACAATCTCGAGCGCCCGCGGGCCACCGGTAGATGCTCCGATCAACAAAAGACCATCCCCCGATCCACGCGTTGCAGCCAGGGCACTGGAGGCAGCCGCAGCTTTCTTTCGCTCCTCCTGCATGCGCCGCACCACCGTTGCCCCGACCGAAGACTTGCCGCGAGGCTTGGAGCGTGCCGCCGCCCGTACCTTGGCCACCAGTTCTTCGGTGATGCGTTCAATGGAGAGCGAAATGGTGCCGCCGGGCTTGGCAATGTAATCCACCGCACCCAGATTTAGCGCCTCAAAGGTGGCCAGGGCTCCCTCGTTGGTCAGCGATGAGACCATCACCACGGCTACCGGACGTTCGGCCATAATGAGCGAGAGAGCGGTCAGCCCATCCATCTCAGGCATGTTGATGTCCAGGGTGACAACGTCCGGCTGAAATTCCCGATTCTCTTTCACCGCCTCGTCCCCGTTCCGGGCCGGACGGACTTCAAAGTCTCTCTCGGCCTGAAACAGGTTCATCAGCTGGCGCCGCATCAGTGCGGAGTCGTCAACAATCAGCAGTTTGATCATGGTCTTATCGGGCGACCGAAGCCAGTTCCTGCAATTCGTTCTTCCCCATCAGGTGCGGTGGATCAAGCAGTTGCACCATGCGTTTTTGCTTCTCCAGATTCGCCATCCGGCTCAGCAGCAGGCTCTGCTCACTGGACAGCTGCGGCGCCGGCTCAATCGCTGCGCGAGGAATCTTGAGCACCTCAGCCACCTGATCCACGATGAAGCCGGTGCGCACATCGGATATGAGAAAGACCATGATGCGCTGACGATCTGTGCGCTCCACCTGTGGCAGACCCAGGCGTAGACGAAGATCGATGACCGGCAGCACAGTTCCGCGCAGATTAATCACACCCTCGACATAGGAGGGTGCTTGCGGGACTCGCACAAGTGCTTCGGGAACACGAACGATTTCTTGTACGCTCTCAATGGGCGCACCGAACTCTTCCTTGTCGAGGTGGAAGACAACCACTTGTTCGTGGTCGTCGAGGCTCTCGTCGGCCTCGTTAGCGTCGGCCGTGCTTTCCAATTGTGATTCATTCACAGACTTCACTACCTCTCCTATAGCGGTTCGGACCGCTGAATGATCGAAGAGATTACGCGGGGTCATGATCGACACCAGGCGCTTGCCGTTGTCCAGACGGCAGATCGATGTCACTTCGGCCAGATTTCCCTCGCGGGCCAGAAGCGCCGGCAAAGCATCTACGCCGGACTTTGAGACCCGGAGCACTTCGCTGACCGCATCCACGACCACACCTACCGAGACGCCATTCAGCGTCAGAACCACGATGCGGCTTTTCTCATCCAGTTCACTCTCCGGCAGGCGGAAGATACTGCGCAGCCTGACCAGTGGCAGCAGGCGGTTGCGCAGCGTCATCACACCGAGTACGTGCGACTCCGAATGGGGAACATGTATAACCTCTTCCGGCACCTGCACAATTTCCTGGACTTCTTCGATCGCGATGGCGTACTCCTGGCCCTCTACACTGAAGCTGACCAGTTGCAGCTCGTCGCTGTTGTCCTCTTCGTCGCCCTGCACCTGTGCTTCTGCCGCATCGGCAACAGCTGCGTTTCTTGTCAAGGCGGCTATCTGCGAAAACTCGCGCTGAACGAGTTTGACAAAATCGAGCACCATCACCATGGCGTGGCCGCCCGCATCCTTGATGAGGCCGGATAGTACCTCGGTGTTGACCGTGGTGCTGATCGACTTCACGTCTTCGATGCGAGCTGCATCGACACCCACTACGCTTGAAACCCGGTCGACGACAAAACCCAGCGGCTGGCCCACATCGATCACCAGCGCCCGCGTCGCGTCGTCGTGTTCCAGATCCGGAAAGCCGAACAGGCGGCGCAGTGAGATGATGGGCAGCACCTTGCCACGTAAATTCGCCAAACCATCGAGAGCCGTGGGCGCCAGTGGCACACGCACCACCTGCGGTACACGGATGATTTCCTTCACCGGCGACATATCGGCCGCAAAGACCTCGTCGCCGGAGAGAAACGTGACAAACTGCTGGGTTCCCTGCTGGATACCCACCTGGGGCCCTTGTGGAGTTGTCGCGGCCGATTCGCCCGGTCCGCCGGCAGTAGCGGGCGCCTCCTCAGGTTGATCGGCCTCGGCTCGATCTTCTACGAAGGGCTTTTCCAGGAGTTCGACGCCGGCATCCTGTCTTGCTGTTCTTTTCGTCATGACGACCCCTTATGCTGCGCTCTGCAGTTCATCCGCCAGCGAAGCAATTTCTTCGATTGCGGCGGCCAGGTCTTCGGCGCCCTTGGATTGCTGTTGCGCGGCGCTGGATGCCTCGGTTGCAGCCTTATCGGCTTCCGTGGCGGCGGCAGAAATCTGCTCGATCCCCTTCTTCACCAACTTCATTGCGGCAGACTTGAGACTCATCGACCTTCCTCCACCAATTCCTGCAAGTGAGAGTCGATGACCCCCTCCATCGCCGAGTGGACGAGGATCCTATCGCTCTCCATGGTGAACTGACCGAGGCCTGGCCCGCTCCACCCAAACCTGGTGTTGAACATCAGGAAGGCTTGAGTAGCTGATCGCACCTGAGTGCAAGGACCCACTGTCTGCTTTGAGCTTCTTGTTTTCTCCACGCCGCAATGGGCTGGCAGATTTCAGAATGCGAGCAGCAGTTCGCGTATTTGTGACTGAGGACCATGCCATGATCAGCCTCCTCCTTCTGCCTCAGCTCACACTCAGCTCACGGCCAGCTCACAAATCGGAGTCAAGTGTGCATCTCAAGCAATGTGCTACAAGCCAGTTCTCACTGCCA
>CAILBQ010000723.1 GCA_903832475.1 uncultured Acidobacteriota bacterium
CTTCCAGATCGGTTCCAGCCACTGCACCCGCCCCTCCACGGGAGTCTGCTGCGCCGCATCCATCGTCTCCAGCGCATGCGCCCCAAACCCCTCGTTCAGCACCCACTCCCACGGATAGAGCTTGAACAGCGTCCGAATCGCCTTCCCTTGCAAATCCACAAACCCCTTCTGCTTCGCATCCCACCCGATCTCATGCATCAGCAATTCCACCGTCTTCAGCCCCGCCTGCTGCGCCGTGTCCCGCAGATAGGCCACGGTCATCGCATCTTCTTCCGCCCCATCATGCGCAAAATGCATCGGCTCGGCGACGTACGGCTTCAGATCCTTCCACTTGGCCACCAGCTTCTCGTGCAGCGAATTCCACTGGTCCAGCTTAGGAAACCGCTCCTGCAGCCAGTACCACTGCACCACCGCCGCTTCCACCAGCGCCGTCGGCGTGTCCGCGTTGTATTCCAGCAACTTGATCGAATGCCCGTCATACGCCAGGTCCAGCCGCCCATAGAAGGCCGGTGGCTCGCTCGACCAGGTCTCCCGAATGCGTCCCCACGCGCTCTCCGGAATCCCCATCTTCCCCAGCCAATCCCGCTCCAGGATCACGTCCCCCGCCGCCAGCGCCAGCCGCTGAATCTCCGCCGTCGCCGCCTCCAGCCGGTCCACCTCGGCCGCGGAGAACTCCCAGTACGCCGACTCATCCCAGTACGGCGAACCATCCTCCAGCGTGTGATACGTCAGCCCCACCCGCTCCACCGCGGCCCGCCAATCCTCTCGCGGCTCAATCGCATGTCGTCGCACAAAAACTCCTTAGTCCTACGTCTTCAATGAGTTCTACATGAAAGAGTGAGGTTGTCCTGAGTGGAGCGCCGGGCGCCCCCGATCTCGCTTTTGAGACCGGGGATACCCAGTCCTCGCCCCATCCACAAACCAGTGCGACCACCGGGAGCACAAGCGGCAAAGCCGCATCCGCTGCATGCAATGCCTACTCGCCGCCGCCTTCGCCTCCGCCGCCATGCCCAAACCCACCCCGGCTCACGCTCGACCCCACCACGGAATCCCCATAATGCCCGCCACTCGACCCACCCCAGACGTAGTGATACCCGCCTGACCCGCTGTGCGCCTCGCACGTCGAATCCGGCATCAGGTGGTTCTGCGCGTCTACGCAGTGGCGAGGTTGATCATGGCAGCCAAGCGTCATCATGGCCGCGGCCGCCAGCAAGGTCAAAGGAACTTCCGAAGATTTGCGCATAATGAAGGTGCAAGAATCCTCCCAGACTACGCAAAAGAACACAAGCCCAGTTCCCTCTTCTCACTGAAAGTTGGGTCCCCCCGGTCTCGCCTCTCGGACCGGGAATGAACAGTCCCTGCCCGGCCCACTTTCGAGTGCGACCAACGGGAGCATCAGCGGCGCCGCCGCGTCCGCCTGGATGGCAAATCCCGGGTGCCCCCGGTCTCGCCTCTAAGACCGGGGATGAACATTCCCCGCCCAGCCCACTGTAGAGTGCGACCACCGGGAGCATAAGCGGCGCCGCCGCGTCTGCCCGCACGGCAGGTGCCTATTTGGGCTGGACTTCGACCGCTGCCGGCAGATTCACTTCCTTGGCATGCGCCGGCACCGTTACTCGGACCGCCTTGGCCATGTACTTGGCCATCACCTCGCGCCGCGCCCAGTCCAGTCCCCACCCATCCTCAATCGCGATCACCAGGTACTCGCCCGCCGGCACATTGGGAAAATAAAAACTTCCATCGGAGTCGCTCTGGTTCGGCTGCCGCGCCTCCAGCCCCGCATTCTCGCTCAACGGCAGCAGCGCCACAAACACCCCCGGTGTCCCATGTCCGCCGCGCACCGCAAACCCACTCACCGTCGCCACGGCTCTGACCGCTGTCAGCGTCAGCTCCACCGGATCGCTGCTTACCTGCAAGGAATGCCCGTGCAGCACGCCGCCCTTGGCGCTCAGCCGGGTCGTCGCCATCGCAATTCCCGATCCGCTCACCAGGACGTCGTATTCCCCCGGCCGCACTTCGCGCATGGAAAACGATCCGTCCTTGTCCACCTCGACTGACGCGGCCCGGTCGCCTTCGCGGGGAACCAGCGCGACAAAAAGCTGCCCCGGCGCTTCTTCCCCGGCCGCCAGCGTGACCTTGCCGCTCACCGCCGCCATGGGAGCAGCCCCGCCGCCATCGAAGTTTGCCGAGTCAGAAGCTGCATCCAGCGTCGTCAGCCGGCTCGGCTCCCCATTCACCCCCGGCATTTCCACCTCGTACCGCCCCGGCGGAAACCCCGTCAGCTCTCCCCGGCTCGACGTGCTCCCATCCCCATTCGTGCTTTGCGAACTGCTCATGGTCACCGGCACGGACTCGGGAAACCCGAACACCTCCTGCTGGATCTGCGGCATCTGGATTCCGCCATTGCCCGCCTGCGGAGCCACCGGCACATGCAGCGCCGGCACCGCGTGCATGGTCACATCCGCCTGCACCCGGTCCCCCCCCGCCAGCACAATCGCTTCCGAGGCCGCCGAATCGTTCACGCCCGGATAGCACGTGATCGCATACGCCACATCCATTGATATCCTAGAATCCCCGCTCGCCTTCTTCGCGTTGTGGTTCGCGTACCACGGCCATCCCGACGCGCACAGGAAGTACTTGCCCGGCGGCAGGCTGGGGATCTCAAACTTGCCCAGCGGCCCAGCATGCGCACCGCTGGCCCGCACGATCTTTCCCGTCCCGCTTCGATCATCCTTGCGGTAGAGCGAGATCTGCGCGTCTGGCACCGGGTCTCCGGAATCCTCCACTACCGCCCCATAAATCACCGCCATCGGCTCCAGCCGAAACTGCAGGTCGGTTGAGATCAGCCCTTCTCCTGTCACAATCGCGGTGAACACGCCACCATCATGCGCATCGAAGTCCGACCCTACGTAGCCGCGATGGCTGGCATGCAGCTCATACTTCCCATCCGGCAAGCCCGCAAACGAGAATCGCCCTTCGGCATCCGTCGTCATTTCCGCCATCAGCTTGCGCGGCCGGCTGTTGCTCAGCGTCACCTGCGCCTCAGCCAGCGGATGATTCGTCTTTGCACTCATCACCACCCCGCTGATGACGCGATTGCCGGCTCCCGTCCCCTGTCCGCTGCCCACCGTCGCTGCGGCGCAGAGAACCAGCCCGGCCGCCAGCCCCCAGCACGCAACTGACCTACGCGACCATGCCCACGTCATTCGGTGGCTCCCAGTTCGGCGCTCTTGACCACGTCCACCTCAATGTTGGCCGTCCCCCCAGGGCTCACCTTCACCAGCTGGCCCAGCGCATTCCAGCGCGCCATCTCCCGGGCATCATCCAGGTTGATCTCCCGCGCCGTGTCCAGCGCCACCACCCGGTACGTGCCCGGCGGAACTCTCGGCCATAACAGCGTCCCACCTCCGTCCGACACCATGACTGGCGGCCGCGCCGCGCTCGAAAACTGCGGAATCGCATACAGGTACACCACGGCCGTCTCCGGATTCGCCGTACCTTCCGGCATATGCACCATGCCGTTGATCTGCCCCCAGTCATTCCTCAGCGTCACCTCGATCGGAGCCGCCGTCCCTCCCGCGCTCACCACGAGCGGCTCCCGCGTCAGGTCCGTGCTTCCGCTGGTGATCGAGCTGACATACCCTTCGAATGCATCCGCCCTTACCGTGTACCGTCCCGGCTTTGCCCCTTCCATCTGGAATACTCCGCTGGGGGTACCCTCGGGATGACTCATCCCCACGCCCATCGGGCCTTCGATCAAACTGTCTCGGGACAGCAAGGAAATATTGACCGAAGGTCCGTTCCCGTTCCGAAAGGTGTTGTTTCCCAGATTCACCATTCCATCCTGCTGCGCAACCGCGGTGAACTCCTTGCGCACCTCCACCTCGATCGGGTGCAGCGGCGAAAGCGTCATCGTCAATCCCGTCACCGGCGCATTCGCTACCCGCAAATCCATTCGCCCAAATAACGGCTGTCTTCCCCACGACCGCACATCCAGCGAATAGTTCCCATTGGGCAACTCCATTTCCACCACGCCTCGCCGCGGGTTCCACCGCGCCCGCGACGACGACGGCCTTCCCGCGCGATCGAAAACCTCCACCTGCACGCCCTGCCCCGGCGGCCCATTCGGCGCCGAAATTGTCACCGGATAGAAACGCTGCCGCGTCAGAACGATCTCCATGTCCTTCTGCTGGCCCGGCATCACCGCCAGCTGCCCGGCGGACAAGAAATCCGTCCCACCCGGAAAACACGTCGACGGATAGCCATACACCACCGCTTCCGCTGCGGTCGCCGCCGCCAAGCGTCCCGAATGATCGTTCACTTCCATGCTGCAGACCACGTACTCCGCTGGCGCCTCTACCCCATCGAACGCAAACGCACCTTCGCTGTTGGTCGTCGCCATCTCCACCGACATCCATCGCGAGTGGCCCTCCACCACCTGCCGCCGGTACGCGCTGAACCGGATACCCTCCGCGTCGTCTCCATTCGACAACGTGACATGGCCCACCAGGCTCGCCGTCGGCGTCAGCGAAAATTGCAAGTCCGCAATATCCTTGTTCACCTGCAGCCGGTGCTGGGTATCCTCTTCCTTCTCGCTGAATCCCGGCCGCTTCACCGTCACCTGCGTGCCGCCCTCCGGCAGCCGAAGCTCAAACCTTCCATCGCCATCGGTCAGCGTCGCGTCGGATCCCGCATCCACCATGGCCCGCGCGATCGGCTGGCCCGTCACGCGGTTCACCACCACCCCACTCACTGAAAACGTAGGCGCCGCCCTTTCCTGCCCAGCTGCCTGCGCAAAGGCCGGGGCCGCCCCGAACGACAGCCCCGCCGCCAGCGACAGCCCCGCCACTATCCCCCAATTCGGCTTCACCCGTCGGCGAATCATCCAGCGACGAATCCCGGCATCCATATGCGCCTATTCTCCGGCCCTTTTTCCCAAACACAAAGTTAACTGTCAGACGCACCGAAAAAAACTTTGGCGGCACTTGCAGATGAATTCCCTCAAAAGGCGCACAATCTTGTTAACAGCAATCATTTCCGGCGAACTTCAGCAGCGCACCCCGCCCTCATTCCAGCCAGGATTGGCAGAAGCAACCCACAAAGTGTCCAAAAACGTCGCAAAAACGCTATTGTTTTGCCACCTAACTATTCTGGAATGCAAGAGATAGTGGGAAAAACGCGTACCCCCACCCCCCCTCCCATCTCAAACCACCACAAATCCCATCGATTGCAGATCGGTGGAATTGCAACCGCCGGCAAACCGCGTCGCATGTTCTTCACGGAATCGCGGGGAAGCGCCTCTTTTTCACCGCGAGAGGCAAAATCTCCCCAATGCGCATCTAGCTGAGAAAAGGTACTCTTGCCTCATGGAGCCAGTCACTCATTTCCTGACCGGAGCATGCATCGGCCGCGCCGGTTTCAATCGCCGCACCGCCTACGCGACCGTCGCTGCGACCCTCGCCGCCGAAGCCGCCGACCTCGACGTGCTCTGGGGCTTTCGCGGCCCTGTCTCCGAACTGGCCCACCACCGCGGTATCACCCACACGCTCATCGGAGCACCCTTCGTCGCTCTCATCATTACCGGCGTGATCTGGTCCATCAGCCGCCTCGGTAAGTCGCGTAAACCCGACGCCCAGCCCATCCGCTGGCTGTGGGTCTGGTTTACCGCCTTCATCGCCGCCCTCAGCCACATCGCGCTCGACTGGACCAACAACTACGGCGTCCGGCCCTTCTTTCCCTTCAACGCCCACTGGTACTCGGGCGACATTGTCTTCATCGGCGAGCCCGTGCTCTGGGGACTGCTGATGATCGCCCTCGTCCTTCCTGCCCTCCTCGGCCTCACCGACCGCGAAGTCGGCGCCAAGCGCGTCCAGTTCCGCGGTCGCGGCCTGGCCATCGCCGCCCTCATCGGGATGGTTCTCCTCTGGTGCTGGCGCTGGGCAGAACATGCCAACGCCTACAACCTCGTCGCTGCCGCCGACATCACCCCAACACCCGTCACGCGCATTGGCATTGAACCTTATCCCACCAACCCGTGGCGCTGGCACGCCATCCTCGAGACCGCCACCACCTGGCAGGTTGCCGAAGTCGACACCCGCACCGGCGCCGTGGTCAGTGACTCCCACACCGACGCCCTCTTCAAGCCCACCCGCACCGCCTCCGTCAACGTGGCCCGCCAAACCTACCTCGGACAGGTATACCAGGACTGGTCGTCGTGGCCCGTCGTCCGCGAAATCGGCCAGCAGCCCGCCCCCGGCCGCGCCATGCCCGATTTTCCCCCCACCCGGCCATGGGTCTCGGTCGAGTTCAGCGACCTCCGCTTCGCCTATTCTTACCTCGACACCAGCATGACCGGCCGCAACGACCAGAGCCTCGACCACATGCTCGCCCACTCCGGCCTCACCGGCTGGGTCTACGTTATCGACAGCAAGGAAGACGCCGGTCAGTTCATGAACGGACGCGAACAAAGATAACCTCGCACTAATTCCCTCAGCCCCCTTCTTTTTCACCGCATCAACAGCTTTTAGTTGACCCACCCCACTTTGGTCCCCAGAATGGAAGAAGCGTTCCGGTTCGTTCCTGAGCTCAATCCTTCAGAATGCCTTGAGGTCTCCATGCCCGCTTACCTGCTGTTGCTTGCCGCTCTTCTGAGCCGCGTCCTTCCCCATTCCGGGTGGTATGGATTTACCGCCGTCGGAGGGTCGCTCCTCTACTTCGGCGCGCGCCGGTCTTCGCGGTCTGCGAACCGCCCTGCCTGGATGGCGTGGCTCGAACTCATGGGACCCGTCGCCGCCCTCGCCGGTCTGGATTACTACCTCACCACGCATGTCTATGCCTACAGTTTCCAGTGGCAGGACTATCTCGTCACCTGGTCCTGGTATGCCGCGGCCATCGTTCTCGGCCGCATCCTGCTCAGCCGCGAAATCACCGTCTTGCGAGTCGCCTCGGCCGCTGTTCTCGGTCCGACTTCCTTCTTCCTGATGTCCAACTTCTCCGTGTGGATCGCGTCCAATCACCCCGGCGGCATGTACACTCCCACCTTCGCCGGTCTGCTCACCTGTCTGGCCGCCGGCCTCCCGTTCTATGCGAGGGACCTGGCTTCCACCGGCCTGGTGCTGGCGCTGGCGTTTGGTATTCCTGTCGTGGTTCGTCGCTTTCATGAAGGCAGGACGTTGTCCAGCCAGCGACTCTCCTAATTTCGCTGACACTTTCGGGAGTTTCCTCCACAGGGAAATTCCTTGGGAACTGCCGCAATCCCGCTCCCATTTGCGATACTGGTTTGTCATGCCAATAGCGAATTTGCAACAAGCTGCTCAACAGATCGCAGATCTCCTGAATTCGGTCATTCGGCTAGGCGGCCTGCGCCTCAAATACCGCGTCAGCGCCACGCCGGCGCCTGAAACGTCCGACGCAGCCGGCTCGCAGATTCTCAATGTCGAGCTGACCGGTCCGGACGCCCCAATGCTGACGGCGCGCGGCGGCGAGTTGCTTCGTTCACTGGAGCACATCGCTATCCAGGTCTTGCGCCTCGACGTGCGAGAACACGATCTGGTCAGCTTCGACGCTCTCAATTTCAAGGCGCTCCGCCAGCAGGAGATCGAGTCGTCCGCTCTGGCCGCAGCCGAGCGCGTGCGCCAGTCCGGGACGCCTTACAGCTTTTCGCCCACCAACTCCCGTGAGCGCCGTATGCTCCACCTGGCCTTCAAGAGCATTGAAGACGTAGAGACTGCTTCCATCGGCGAGGGCCAGGAACGCTACCTGGTGGTGTATCCCAAGGGCCGCACCGACCTGCCCGCTCCCATCCCAGCCATGCCGCAACGGGGCTTCCGCGACCGTGGCGATCGGGACAATCGCGGCAATCGCGATAACCGGGGCAACCGCGACGATCGCGGCAACCGTCCCCGCCGCGACTTCTCAGGCGATTACAACCGGCGCTAACTGAAACCTTTGCCGTGAGCTACCGCGCGCCTGTCGATCTCGCTGCTACCTCAGCCGGGCGAGCCACGCTTGGCTTCCCGTGCTGCGTTTTCGCCAAATTCACGTTGGGATCCACTTTGCAAACCGCCGGAACGTTGGCCATCTGCTTGGCGAATACGCGGAAGCTCATCGTTCCCGGCTGCAAGGTCGCCCAGTAGCTCTTGGAACTCAACAGCGGCCGGTGCAGGACATTGAGCTGGTTGTCCAGAATCTTCACGCCGCATTCCAGGTTATTTTTGGGCTGCAGGATGGTCTTGTCCGAATCCTTGACCGGAAGTTTCTTGTCGGCGTCCCAGTCAAAGTCGCAGTTGTATCGCACGGCATCTTCGTAGGTCAGTTGCAGCAATCCCTCCTGCCGTACGGTGCGCTTGGTGACGCCGTCTTTCACAGCCACTTCAGGTTCGGTGTGGCGCACGCTGGTGTCAGGCTTCAACCCCGTCTCGGCGCCAGCCAGTGCCTGAAAGAAATAAGCCCAGAAGGCTCGTTTGTCCGCTTCGCTGATGACGCCAAATCGTGGGCAGTAGCCGCGTACGTCGCGCCTCACACGGTCTGACTTCAGCATGTCGTCCGGCAAAGCTTTTTCGACAATTGCATCCCAGGCCGGGTCCCATGTGGGGCCGCCCAGTTCGACCCGTTTCTCCTGAATCGGCGTTGCGGGGGCCGGCTTCAATTCCGGCTGTGCGACAGCGGCCACCGGCGGTGGCTCCGGCTTTCTGCATCCTACGACGCCCGTTACTTCTGCTATCAGCAGCAGGCATACAATCCCAGAATTTCGCATTGTGCACCGTCCCAGAAAGGTGAGATGCACCGTCCTTCGCTCAAATCAAGGGAGTTACCGAAGATTCGCCTGGTCACCCTGCTGCCGGCTGAATCGAAACTTCGCAGCAGCAGGCTGGTTCGACTGCCACGCCCGTGCGACAATCGCTGCACATATCGCGGCTTGAAAAAGCGAGGCAGATTCAGAATGACTAAGTTCATCCCCGTTTTAAGTGTTGTCGTCTTGTTAGGGATTTCGACGTCCACCACATTCCCGCCCGTTGCCGGTGCGCAGGTGAAAGGGGCTGCCGAAACCAACCCACCTCTGCCGCCCGGTCTGGACAAGCGCTTTCTCGATCCCGGCGCTGACCCGTGTGTCGACTTTGCCCGGTATTCCTGCGGAAACTTCCCCAAGGTGTATCCGATTCCAGCGGACATGTCAGCGTACGGTACCGGAGCGATCGTTTTCGAACATACCGAGTACGCCACGCACTCGTTGCTCGAGAAGGTGAAAGCAGCCGATCCGTCTCGAACAACCAATGAGCAAAAGATCGGAGATTTTTATGCAACGTGCATGGATACCAGCGCGATTCAGGCAGCAGGCCTCAGGCCTCTGCAGCCGGAATTCGACCGCATAGCTGATCTGAAGAACAAGGGCCAGTTGACCGGCCTGCTGGCCCACTTCCAATTGATCAATGCTGGGCCCTTTTTCAGCTACGGCGAACAGCAGGATTTCAAGGATGCCCGCAAGCAGATTGCGCTGGTCGACCAAGGCGGACTTGGCCTGCCGGAGCGCGACTACTATCTGCGCACCGGTGATGCCGCGGAGAAAACGCGCCAGCAGTATGTTCAGCACATCACGAACACGATGAAGCTGCTTGGCGAAACAGATGCGCAGGCGGAGAGCGACGCGCAGAAGATCATGCAGCTTGAGACAGCGCTGGCCAAGGTTTCTATGGATATTACATCGCAGCGCGACCCCAAGAACATTTATCACCCGATGACGGTCACCGCTCTTGCCGCCCTTGCGCCGGACATCGCGTGGCCCGAGTTTTTTGAGAAGACCGACGCACCGGCGATCACGGATCTGAACGTGGCCAATCCGGACTTCTTCAAAGGCCTCCATGAGATCCTCCGGGCTACCGATCTCGACACCATCAAGACGTATCTGCGCTGGCAACTGCTGCTCGCCATTCCTGCTTACTCCCTTCCTGCCGCCTTCGACGACGAGCGCTTCAATTTCTACAGTCACCAGTTGCGCGGCCAGCCGCAGCAGCGCGATCGCTGGAAGCGCTGCGCACAGGCTACGGATGGCGCTCTCGGCGAAGCCCTCGGGCAGATCTACGTCAAGGAGTACTTCCCTCCGGAAAGCAAGGCCAAGACCGTCCAGATGGTCAAAGACATTGAAGAAGCGATGAACAAGGAAATCGAAACGCTGACCTGGATGAGCCCCGCGACCAAGGTCAAAGCCCGGGAGAAATTGCGCCTGATCGCAGACAAGATCGGCTATCCGGATCGCTGGAGAGATTACTCCGGTCTGACGATCGTTCGCGGTGAAGCGATTGGCAACGCGGTGCGCGCGGCTGAGTTTGAAAATCATCGCCAGCTGGCAAAGATTGGAAAGCCTGTCGATCGCGGCGAATGGGGCATGTCTCCGCCGACGGTAGACGCGTATTACAACGCAAGCATGAACGACATCAACTTCCCTGCCGGCATCCTGCAGTCGCCCTTCTTCAGCGCGCAAAACACCGATGCGGAGGACTACGGTCATGTCGGCGGGATCGTCGGCCATGAACTCACGCATGGGTTTGACGACCAGGGCCGCAAGTTCGACGGCAGCGGTAACTTGTCCGATTGGTGGACGGAAGAGGACGGCAAGAAGTTTGACGCGATGACCGATTGCGAAGTGAAGGAATACGGCGGATTCACCGCAGTCGACGACGTCAAGGTGAACGGGAAACTGACGCTGGGGGAAAACACGGCAGACAACGGCGGTCTGCGTCTGGCGTTGATGGCTCTCCAAGCCGATGCCAAGCGCAAGGGAATCGACTTGAACGCAAAGGACGACACCGGCTTCACGCCGATGCAGCAGTTTTTTCTGGCGCATGGGCAGAACTGGTGCGGAGAAAACCGGCCCGAACAGATCCGCGTTCAGGTGCAGACGGATCCGCATTCGCCGCGAGAATTTCGCATCAATGGCGTGGTTCAAAACATGCCTGAGTTTGGCGCAGCTTTCGGGTGCAAGCCAGGACAGCCGATGATGCCGGTCAACGCGTGCCACGTCTGGTGAGTGTCGCTGCTTCATTTGGGATGCGGATCAAGAGCCTGTGATGTGCAACAATACCGCCCATGCACTCAGCTCTTTTGCGCCTTGCTACCGTGTTGCTCGGTCTCTCTCTTGCCTCCGCCGCCACTGCTCAGAAGCGGCTGGTGTTGATCGATCAGGATGGTTCGGGTCCGGGCGGATCGAACCAGATGGCCATGATGGTGCTGCTGCAGTCGCCGCAGGTGCAAGTGCTTGGTATCACGATGGTGACCGGCAACGCCTGGTGTGAGGAGGAGACGGCGCACACGCTGCGCATGCTGGAGCTGATTGGTCGCAGCGACGTGCCTGTTGCCAAAGGAGCGGTGTTTCCGCTGGTGCGCAACCAGGAAGAGACGCGGCTGGAGACGGCGCTTTATGGACAGGTGAGCTGGCTGGGCGCGTGGGGCGGCGGGCCGACGACGCTGGTGGAAGCGAATGGAGTTGTTGCGGGAGCCAAGGCGGATCACTCGGTCATATATCCCAACGCGCATGGGCCGTACGAGATTCCGGCGATGGCGGAAGGCGCGCCGACGACCAAGGCGATCGATGAGGATGCGGTGCACTTCCTGATCCGCCAAGTGCATGCGCATCCGCACGAGGTGACGATTTACGCGGCTGGACCGCTGACCAACATTGCGCTGGCGCTGGCGATCGATCCCGGGTTTGCGGAGCTGACGAAGGGCATTGTGATGATGGGAGGAAGCCTGAATCCACAGACGACGGATCCGGAGTTCGCGGAGAGTCCGCGGCACGAGTTCAACTTCTGGTTCGATCCGGAAGCGGCGCACATTGTGCTGCGCGCGAAGTGGCCGCGCATCGACCTGACGACGGTCGATATCTCGATCAAGGCGCGGTTTACGCAGGAATGGGTTGACGCGATCGCCAGGTCGAAGAGTCCAGCGGCCGAGTACATTGCCAAGTATTCGCAGGAGCGCTATTACCTTTGGGATGAGCTTGCTGCTGCGGCGTGGATCGATCCCTCGATCATCACGAAGGAGAAGGTTGTGCTGATGGATGTGGATATTCAGCATGGACCGGAATATGGGAATACGCTGACGTGGACCGACGAGCTGAAGCCTACGATTCCGCTGCAGAAGGTGCATGCGCAGCTGGATCTGGATTTGCCGAGGTTCGAGAAGATGTTTGTGGAACTGATGTCGGCGCCGACGATCAAGGCAAGTGGTAAGTGATGGCATCAAACGCGGGATGTTTCGTTCGTCGCGTCGCGGTGATGAGTCGCCTAGAATCGCTGCATGGATGAGAACCACGAGATAGTTGCAGACGATCCGCTGGTGTTGTTCGACGCGTGGTACGCGGAAGCGCAGACGACTGAGCTAAACGATCCGAATGCTGTTGCGCTGGCGACGGCGACGAGCGATGGAAGACCGAGCGTGCGCATGGTGCTGATGAAGCCGGTCGGCGATCGGCGGTTCTGCTTCTTTACCAATGCGGAGAGCCGAAAGGGAACGCAGCTTGCGGAGAATCCGCGAGCGGCGATGTGCTTTCACTGGAAGAGCCTGAGACGACAGGTTCGCGTGGAAGGAAAGATCGCGGAGCTGAGCGCGAGCGATTCGGATGCGTACTTTCACAGCCGTTCGAGACAGAGTCAGATTGGCGCGGCGGTTTCGCGGCAGAGCCGGATTTTAGGCAGCCGCGAGGAATTGGAAGCGGCGGCGAGAAGCTTTGCGGAAGCACATGCCGGCGAGATTCCGCGGCCGGAATATTGGCGCGGATTTGAGCTCGATCCGGAGGAAATTGAGTTCTGGATCGATGGAGCGTTTCGGCTGCATGACCGGTTCTTGTTTCGACGGAGCGACGGAAATTGGAGCCGTGTTCGGCTTTATCCTTAAGCGAAGCCAGGACGGAAAAGCGAATAAAAGCCGTAAGC
>CAILBQ010000724.1 GCA_903832475.1 uncultured Acidobacteriota bacterium
CGCAAGGAGTTCCAGGCCTTCCGTGACGCCGAGGCCAGCCATCCCATCGAGATCATCGGCAAGCAGCTCCGCGCCAGCATGCCGTTCCTCGATCCCGTCACCGTCGAGGAAGTCTCGAAAACCCGCTAATCCAACAGTGGCAGCATAGCAAGAGCCGGAGCAGCCAAAGCTGCCCCGGCTTCTGCCATATGAGCTTAACCCTGGACCCTCTAGAAATCTGTACTATTGCGAACTCGCATTCGCGCTCACCGCGACACCTTCACAGCCGCCTCCGCCCAGTGCAATGCCTCCACGAAGCAATCTTTCAATTCTTCAACGTAAAGCCCATGGGCTGCCACCATCTTGTCGCAAGCCGCCCAGTCCCCTCGTTCGTAGCTCTCCAGCCAATCCAGCGCGATCCGCTCCTCATTGTGGACCCCACGCAGCGCATCGCAAATCGCAGGTCGCAGCGGCAGATTGCGCAGCAGGTCGTCCATGGGCACCATCAGCATGGCCGGTACCAAACTCAGCATTCCCAGCAAGTACTGTTCTTCCCCGCAAAGCGCATACTCTGAGGCGGCACGATCGCAAAATCTCGCCCTCACTAAAGCCATCTGCACCAACTCTTCCGTTGATCCGCCCCCCAGTTCCGTGGCAATCGCCAGCGTCGCCATGCGGCGGAACATCTCTTCCCCGACAATCATCAACGCGGATTCTATCGACCGTATCTCCTGTCGCATCGCTATCAATGCGGAATTCACCAGGCGCAGCAGGCGGTACGTCAAAGCCGTGTCCAGCATCAAAATCCGCGCAACTTCGTTGATTTCCAGCGTGTCTCGACGAAGATAATCAAGCAGCCTCACATGCGACGCAAAATTGGCCGGAACGGTCGCCGTTTTCATCACTTCAACCTGGCAGAAGTAGAAGCCTTGAAAAAGTGTGAATCCTTCGTTGAGGGCAGCGCGATAATCCTCGCGCGTGTGTACATTGATCGCCACCAGAGTGGCCGGAGTACTGCGCAGATGATGACGCAAATACGACCTGCCAGATTCCGAAAGCGACGCAAGGTCGACCATGATGAAATCCGCAATCTCGATCAACCCTTCAAAGCCCTTCTGGCAACAAAAGCGGTCAAGCGCCAGACGAAACCCATCGCGCTTCAGGCCGCGACACAGATCGATCATTTTCGCTCCAGTGAACCACGCGGTCTGCAATTCGAGCGTGGTCATGCTCGGCAGTAAAATCTCCACCAGCAGCTCAGTCAGCGCTTCGGGAGTGCATTTCAGGAAGACGGGCAGTCCGCGTGTCAGCCGGTCCAGCCCAAAAAGAACCGTGCCGTCCAGCGTGGAACGTGTCGCCAGGTCGCCATCCCCACGAAAGTAGGATTGCGGACCGCCTCGAAAAATCAGCTCGTACCCATGCACACGGCCGCGTACATCGAGAATCGGCTGCCGCACAAAACACCGCACGCTCTCAACCGGCCTAGGCGCCAATTGTAGAGGCAGCGAACCTACTCCGTTCTCGATCGCCATAGAAGATTCCCTCCGCCTTCCAATCGGCCTGTTTCGGCTCTAGTCGAGAGACACCGTTCCTGCCCGACCTATTCGCATGACTTGACTTGTCGCTTACGGGACGCATTCCATGGCCATCTCCGCCCACAACATGGCTTCCACGTAGAGGTCAGTCAGACGCTGCCCCTCCGAGTCGCCGCCCACTCCAGCACATGCCGCAGCCAGTTGACGCACCCGTTTCCATTCACCACGCTCGTAGACCTCCAGCCAGTCCAGCAGGCAACGCTCCTCGCCCTCCGTCCCCAGCAACGCCAGGCGGATGGGTGCGCGCAGCGGCAACTCCAGCACGACATCTTCCATCTCCATCCGCAACATCGCCGGGATCAGGCTGAGCATCCCCAGCAAGTACTGCTCATCAGGATCCTGCCCGCACCACCTAGCCCCCAGCTCGCAGAAGCGAGCCCGGGTCAACGCCAGCCGCAACAACTCCGCCGAATTGCCATGACTCAACTCGCTCGCAAGGGCCACAGTCGTCAGCCTGCGAAACGCGTCCTCGCCCACCACCATCAGCGCAGCTTCTACTGAGCTGACCTCGCGCCGGATCGGATACAACGGCGAATTGACCAGGCGCAGCAATCGGTACGTCAGTGCCGTGTCCTGCCGCACCATTTCGCTCAGCCGGTGCATGTCGATTATCGAGCTATGCAGATACGCCAGCACCTGGAGCTGCGACAAACGATTGACCGGCACCCCTCGACTCCGGATCACATCCGGCTGGCAAAAGTAGAAACCTTCAAACAGACTGAAGCCTTCCTCCCGCGCTCTCCGGTAATCCTCCGGGGACGCCACGTTCTTCGCAATCCACACTGTTGAATGAGTTGTTGAGTGCGTTGTCAAAGGGTGTCCCGCCCGCTGCTCGAGCGAGCCAATGCCGGCCATGCGCAGCACTCCGCAATCAACCTTGACGTAATCCGCTATCCGCATCAGCGGCAGGAATCGCCGTTCCCAGCAAAAATTCCCGAAAGAGAGGCGAAA
>CAILBQ010000725.1 GCA_903832475.1 uncultured Acidobacteriota bacterium
AGCAGATTCCCCTGAGGGGAATGACAGAAAGAAAGGCAGGAGCTTGGACAGATGCGTTCCTTCGACTCGCTGCGCTTCGCTCAGGATGACAGCTTAGCAAGTGCTTCGATCAGGAGGACGGTGTGCTTAGGATGACGGCTTTTTGAGGGCGGCCTGGGCTGCGCCTCGCAGGGAGCCGCGGCGGTTGGGGCTGTTGGCGAGGGCGGTGGCGAAGGCCGTGGAGGCGGCGGCGGGGTTGTGCTGTTCGAGCAGGAGGTCGCCGAGTTGTTCGCGAGCGGGGATGATGGGGCCGGGGGTGACAGGGAGCTTTTCGATGGCGTCTTCGTCATCGGCGGCGGCGCGCAGAGTGGCCACGGCGTCCTGCGGGCGGTCGATTGCCTGAAGCGACCAGGCTAGGATTTCCCGGCGCATGATGCTGACCTGGGTGGCCCAGTAGAGGTTGTTGGCGGCGCGAAGCTGGTCTTCGATCTGCTGCAGTTTGTTGCTTTCGGTGGCGGCATCGCGGGGGTTGCCGTCGCGGGCAAAGCCTAGGCCGCGCGCCCAGACCGCGATGGCGAGGACGTGAGGCTGCACGGAGGGCGGAGGGCTGGGGATTTTTTCCGCCTCTTTCCAGTTGTGGCGTTCGAGGAGATAGCGGATGGGCATGGCGGTGGCGGCGTAGCCGATTTTGAAGTCGCTCATGCGCTTGTTGGGCATGGCGTTGAGCTGCTGGATGACTTGCGCAGCTTCCTGGTCGCGGCCGGTTTGCAGATAGGCGTAGACGAGGTAGTCCATGGCGTGGAGTTCTTCGCCGATGTCGGCTTGCTGCTGGGCGGCGCGGCGGGCGGCGAGGTTGGCGGCGATGGAGTCGTCCCACAGGCCGAGGCGGGTGAAGATATGGGACGGCATGTGGAGGGCATGGGGAGCTGACGGAGCGATGGCGGCGTAGACGCGGGCGGCGGCCAGGCCGCGAAGGGCGAGCTCCTGATTGTCGCAGGCGTGGATGAGGTAGTGGGGAATGCCAGGGTGGTCGGGGAACTGGCGGAAGAGAGATTCGAGCAGATCGGCGGCTTGTTTCTGGCGGGCGTGCTGCTTGTCGGCGGGGGATGCGTTGGAGATGAGGGCGAGAGCGTAGAAGACCTGGGTCTCGACGTCGGTGGGATTGGTTTTAGCAAGGTCGTGCATGGCGGCTTCGTAGTTCAAGGCGCGGGTGGCGTAGGGGACGGCGGGTGCGCCGGGGGCAGAGGTGTCGGGGAAGACCAGGCTGAGGGCGTGGAGGAAGCCCTGCTCGCGCGGGGAGGTTTCGTGGAGGCTGGCGGCCTGGCGAATCTGGTCCGCGGCTGCAGCGGAGTCAGCCGGAGAGGGAGGGAGGTCCCAGAGCTGGTGGTAGTGGGTCATGGCGCTGCCCCAGCGGGCGATGGCGCATTGCGGATCCTGGCGGGCGATGTCCTGGAAGGCCTGGTCGGCCGGCTTGTAGGCGAAGGAGTGCAGCAGCGCCACAGCGCGGTTGAAGGGCTGCTGGACCTCGGGCTTGCAGGAGATGGCGAAGGAGACGGTACCGAGCTTTTCGGGAGCCGGATGGTCGTGGACTTCCTGCGCAGCGGGCGGAGCGAGGGACACGAGAGCCAGGGTGAAGGCGAGTCTGATCACTTCGTCTCCTGAGGGGATTTACGAGAGGTTCAGGAGTGGAGGACGGATTCTTCGATGGCGCGGGGGGTCCAGGCCTGGGCGGCGTGGACGAAGGCGGCAAAGATGGCGCGGGAGAGTGGGCTGAGGTCGTAGGTGCGTTCGGGATGCCACTGGACGCCGAGGACGAAGTGGGAGGGGCTGTCGAGCTCAATGGCTTCGATGATGCCGTCGGAGGTGCGGGCGGTGATGCGGATGTTGTCGCCGGGGGTGGCAATGGATTGGTGGTGGCTGCTGTTCACATTTGCGATGGGGCCTGTCGTCCAGGCAGTCGCTTCGCTTGGCTCTTCCGATGGTCGGTAACGAGAGAGATTGGAATTGTGCGCGCTGCGATCGAGTTTGTGGTCGATGTGGGCAACGTCGGGGGGTGGGATGAGAGCGGCGAGGCGGGTGTTGGGGGTGATTTCGAGGGAGTGGGCTTCGTGGACGGTGCGGCCTGGTTCGTGGTTGAGGGCGTGCGCTTGCTGGGTGGGAATGTCCTGGAGGAGGGAGCCGCCGCACCAGACGTTGAGGGCCTGGGCTCCGTAGCAGATGCCGAGGATGGGTTTGTGGAGGTTGAAGGCGTCCTGGAGGAGAAGCTCGTCGACGGCTTCGCGGGCGGGGTCGGCGGGAGCGCTTTGGGGGAGGCGGTTCTGCGCGTATTTCTGGGGCTCGATGTCGGCACCGCTGCCGGGGAGGAGGATGCCGTGGACGGTGGAGAGGACTTTGGCGACGCGCTGGGGGGTTTCGTGGAGGGGGATGAGGATGGGGGTGGCTCCGGCGGAGTGGAGCGCGTGGAGATATTGCGGGAGGGAGCGGGCGTTGTAGGCGAGGGCGTCTTCGGTGTACTGCGGGCTGGCGGGCTCGGGAATGGCGATGCGGATGGACATGTAGGCTCCCTGGTGGATGAGTGTATCGCGTTGGAGGGGGTAGGGGTAGGGCGAGGGGTCAGGGGGGAGGAGCCAGGGGTCAGGGGCTACGGGGGGAGGGGTGGTGCTGCGGCGAGGGAGCGGCTTGGAAAGGGCGGGTGGGGGATTGTTGTGATTTTTATTTGTTTCTTGCGCGGAATTTTGTCTTGATTACGCATTAAGGAAGTAGTCCTGAATTGCTGCCGGCGAGATGGTCTGGAGCGATTCGGTTTCGGGTCCCTATTTCATTCGAGTTATGGAGGAATTCCATGAGTGCTTCTTCTGGTGCAGGGTTCGTTGCGTCGTTGGGGTCTGTCGGCCTCAATCGGGAGCTCGGTTTGATGAGCCGTTCCGCGGGTGTGCGGAGCGTGGGGGGATGGGTGTTGGCCGCGATGATGATTTCGCCGGTTGCCTTTGGCCAGAGCGGGGCGGCTGCGAGCGGTGAAGCCGTGGCGAAAACGGACGCGGCGTATGGGAAGTTGCCGTTGAGTTTTGCGGCGAACCAGGGCCAGACCGATGCCGCGGTGAAGTATGTTTCGCGGGGAAGTGGGTACGCGGTGTTTTTGACGGGGGATGAGGCGGTGGTGGCGCTGAGGAAGGGGAATGGTTCTGCCACCACGTCTCAGAAGCGAGATGCGGGGCACCCCAGTGAAGACAAGGGCGGGGACGCGGTGGGAGACGCAGTGCGCATGCGGCTGGTGGGTGCGGCGAAGGATCTGCGCGTTGCCGGCGAGGAGCCGCTGCCCGGGAAAGAAAGCTATTTTCTTGGCAACGATGCGGCGCAGTGGCATGCGGGTGTGCCGACGTTTGCGCGAGTGAAGTATCGAGGAGTGTATCCGGGGATCGATCTGGTGTATTACGGGAACCAGCGTCAACTGGAATATGACTTTGTTGTGGAAGCGGGAGCGGATGCCAAGCGAGTGAAGCTGAGTTTTGCCGGGGCGAAGGCGGTGAAGCTGGATGCCAACGGCGCATTGGAGATTACAGCGGAACATGGGGAGATCGCGTTCCACAAGCCGGTGGTGTACCAAGTGAAGGATGGGCAGCGGCAGGCGGTGGATGGGCGATTCAAGCTGCTGGCGAAGAACGAGGTGGGGTTTGCGTTAGGGGCGTATGACAAGACGCGGGAGTTAGTCATCGATCCCACGCTGAGTTATGCGACTTACCTGGGCGGGGCGGGGTATCACGTTCCCGCGGGACCGGATTGCTGCGGAGACAGCGGCAATGCGGTGGCGGTGGATGCGCAGGGAAATGTGTATGTGACGGGAGAGACGGGGTCGGTGAATTTTCCCACGACGACCGGGGCTTTCGACACGAAGAATACGCAGGCCAACTACAGCGGGCACGGCGTGGTGTTTGTGAGCAAGCTGAATGCGACGGGAACAGCGCTCGAGTATTCGACGTTCCTGGGTGGGACCGGGGATTACTGGTATGGGGACAGCGGGCGCGGGATTGCGGTGGATGCCAGCGGCAATGCGTATGTGACGGGCGAAACGGCGTCCAACAATTTCCCTACGACCACGGGCGCCTACCAGCGGACGAACAAGACCTTCAGCGTGGCGGGGTACACGGGGTTTGTGACCAAGCTGAATACGACGGGAACGGCGCTGGTGTATTCGACGCTGGTGGGAGGAAGCGGTCTGGCGAACTGCTGTGGTCCAGCGTTTGGGGATTCGGACGCGGGCATTGTGCTGGCGCCGGGCAATGAGGCGGTGATTGCGGGGACGACGTATTCCAAGGACTATCCCGTATCTGGGGACGCGTATCAGAAGGTGAACAACGCGGAGAAGATCTCGAAGTCGAACCTGTTTGTGACCAAGCTGAATGCAGCGGGGTCAGGGCTGGTTTTCTCGACGTACCTGGGCGGCAGCGGGTACTCGGAAGGGTGCTGCTACTTCTTCTCGGGAGGCGACTATGGGACGGGCGTAGCGGTGGATGGAACCGGGGACGTGTATGTGACGGGGTATGCCTATTCGCAGGATTTTCCGGTCACTTCGGGCGCGTTCCAGCCGAAGAACAAGGCGGACAAGAGCATCAATGGCACGGGCGCCGCGAATTACAACGCGGTGGTAGCGAAGTTGAATGCGACGGGTTCCGTGCTGTTGTATTCGACGTATCTGGGAGGCACCGGCAATCCGTATTACGGCGATGAAGCGCTGGGGATCGCGGTCGACAATGAGTGCTATGCATACGTGACGGGACAAGCGGCTTCGACGGACTTTCCGGTGAAGGGCGCGTTCCAGGGAACGGACCATGCGAATGTCTACCAGATCAACGGGTTTGTGACCAAGTTCAACACGACGGGGACGGCGCTCGAGTATTCGACGTACCTGGGGGGCGAGGTGAAGGGCCGCGCGTTTGGCGACTACACGAACGGGATCCAGGTGGATGCGGCGGGGCAGGCGTACGTGGTGGGAACGGCGCAATCGCTGAACTTTCCCGTGACCAGCAATGCGGCGCAGAAGACGAACAACGAAGTGGCCAATGCGGGAGCGGATTACTTTTCCGGGAACGCGTTTGTGACGGAGTTGAATGCGGCGGGCAATGGGCTGGTGTATTCGAGCTACCTGGGCGGCAGCGGTTCTTCGGATGGCGGGGCCGGTGGCGACACAGGGCTGGGACTGGCGCTGGATCTGGCGGGCAATGCGTACATCACGGGACACACGTTGTCGGCCAATTTTCCGGTCACGACGGGCGCGTATCAGACGGTGATGCCGGCGAAGACGGGCAGCGACCAGGATTCCGGAAACGCGTTTGTGGCGAGGTTCGGGATCGGGTCGGGAAGTGTACTGACGACGAGCAGCGTGTCGGTGACGGCGGATGCGAATCCGGCGGCGGCGGATGTGAAGTTGACGCTGACGGCGTATGTGCAGCAGGGGACGGCTTGCGGATTTCCGCCGAGCGGGACGGTGACGTTCTCGATCGATGGAGGGACAGCGGTGAAGGTGACGCTGGATGGTACGGGGCATGCGACGTATTCGACCTCGACGCTCACGGTCGGCAAGCATACGGTGGCGGTGAGTTACCTGGGAGATATGAAGTACAAGCCGAGCAGCGCGGCTAGTTACACCGAGACGATTACGGGCGCGCCGACGAGTGTGGCGGTGGTGTCGGGGAGCGGGCAGACGGTGGTGTATGGCGCGACGGCGGCGGCTCCGCTGGTGGTGGTGGTGAAGGATGCGGCGGGCGGAGCGGCGCCGGGAGTGCCGGTGACGTTTGCCGGGACAGGGTTGAAGTTCAACCCGACCACGGTGTTGACGAATGAGGCAGGGCAGGCTTCGGTGCTGGTAACACCCACGGCGGTGGGCGCGCTGACGGGGACGGCGACCGTGGCCAATGTTTCCGGTTCGGCGGTATTCAACGTGACCGGGACCAAGGCCGTGCTGACGGTAACGGCGACCAGTATCAAGGTGCCGTATGGCCAGGCGATTCCTGCGTTGACAGACAGCATCACGGGATTTGTGAATGGCGACAAGTCCACGGTGGTGACGGGCAAGCCGGTGGAGACGACGACGGCCAAGGCGGGATCGGCGGTGGGGACGTATCCCATCACGATCACGCAGGGGACGCTGGCGGCGGCGAATTATGCGTTCAAGTTGGTAGGTGGGACGGTGACGATCACTTCGCTGGGAACGGCGAAGACGCCGACGTTCTCACCGGCGGGCGGAACGTATACGGCGGCGCAGACGGTGACGCTGAGCGATGCGACTGCAGGGGCGGTGATCTATTACACGACCAATGGGAGCACGCCGACGGCAAGTTCCACGAAGTATTCGGCGCCGTTGAAGGTGACGGCGACGGAGACGATCAAAGCGATTGCCGTGGCGCCGGGGTATGTGAACTCCGCGGTAGGGAGCGCGACGTACACCATCAAGTAGGCACTTGCCCTGCGGGCGTAGGCACCTGCCGTGCGGGCGGATGCGGCTTCGGCACCTGCCGTGCGGGCGGATGCGGCTTCGCCGCGGATGCTCCCGGTGGTCGCACTTTGTCGCGGCTGTGGCCGGAGGTGCAGGAGGAGGGTGCTGTGTTTGCTAATGCAGGCACGGCGCCCTCCTTCACTTGCAGGCGCTTTGGCGGGAACGCCCGTGTGAGACAGAGGGTGGTGGTGCGAAGGTGCGGCAAGTGGTTATTGGGCGAGGAGTTGGGTTAATTCGCTTTGGAGTTGGGGGATTGGGGCGGCGCCGCGGTGGCGGTAGCGGACGATGCCGCGCTTGTCGATGAGGAAGGTGACGGGGAGGCCGTAGACGCCACCATAGAGGTGGGCGAGCTGGGGGTCGCCCATGGCGATGGGGTAGCCGGGGTGGAGCCTGGCGAGGGATTGAAGGACGGGGGCGGGGTCGTCGTCCATGGAGATGCCGAGAACCTGGAGCTTGGGGTACTGGCGCTGCCAGGCGGAGAACTGAGGGATTTCAGTAAGACAGGGACCGCACCAGGTGGCCCAGAAATTGAGCAGGATGACCTTGCCGCGGTAGTTGGCGAGGGCGATGGGGTGATGGTCCAGGGTGGAGCGAGTGAAGGGCGGGGCGGGATGGCCGGTGAGGGTGGCGGGGGGTATCGCGAATGCGGTGCGGGCCTGCCAAGGGGCGAGGAGCGAGGCGGCGAGCAGGAGCGCTGTGAGCCACGAGCGGCGGAGCCTGCCGGGGCGGTGCCGAGCCAGGCTGTTGGAGGTGGGCGAGGGCATCATGCCTTCACGGAGGTGCTGGGGTAGCCTTTGTCGACCCAGTCGGTGCCGTAATCCTGGGGGATGTAGAGGGCTTTGACCTGGGTGAAGCCGAGTTTGACCGCGTTGGCGTAGGCGGCGCGGATGTTGGGGCATTTGGTCCAGGGGCAGCAGCCGCAGTAGAGGACGATGGGCTGGGTGCGGGGGAGGGGCTTGAGTCGGGATTCAAGGGAGGCGAGGCCCGCTTCGCTGCTGCCGGGGCCGGCGTATTGGGAATTGGGAATGTGAGCTTCATTGAAGAGCTGGTGGGAGCCGACCTGAAGGATCAGGGGCTTGGACGAGGTGCGGAGGAGTGTGGCGAGCTCGGCGGGCTGGAGGAGAGCGGATTTGGGGATTTCCCCGGCGGACTGGGCCTGGAGGGAACGGGCGAGCGAGAGAGCGGCGGTTCCGAGGCCGAAGAAGAGAGCGGCGGTGTTGAAAGATCTGCGGGATTGCATGGTGGGGCCTTTCTGCAAGGAAGTCTGTCTCTGCCAAGATATGCCATTGCCGGGATGTTTGACGCGTTCATCAGATGCGGGGGCTCGTGTGTCTGCGCGAGCACTCGCAGCATCGCCGAATGAAGGGTGGAAAGGTCCGCGGCTGAAGCCGCCCTTGATTCTGGCAGTTTGAGCAGCCTGGAGACTGCTGCTTCCTCTGTAAAGCGAGATATTTGATTTTCGAATTGGTTTTCCCGCAGCGGAGGGCCGGGGTGCTATTGGTCCCAGCGGAAGGCGGTGACTCCGGGGAGGCTGCGAAGTTCGCCCATGCGGCGGGCCATGGCGGGAGCGTCGTGTTCGCGGGCGCGCCAGTGCAAATCGCAGCGGAGGAGGCGGAGGGCGTCGCCCTGAGCGTATTCGGCGGAGACGCCTTTGACGTGGGCGCCGAGGCCGTGAATGCGCATGAGGATAGCTTCGCGGGGCGGGGCAAGGTCATCGAGGTGGAGGGTGAGGGTGGCGCGCTGGACGCTGGGCAGCCAGTCCTCGACATAGCGCAGGGCGGTGAGGATGAAGAGGGCGAGGAGGGTGGCGGTGGAGGCGAGCTTGACCTGGCCTGCGCCGAAGAGCAGGCCGAGCATGGTGGAGAACCAGAGGGTGGCGGCGGTGGTGACGCCCATGGCGCCGGATTCTTTCTTGATGATGGCGCCGGCACCGATGAAGCCGATGCCGCTGAGGATGCCGAGGGGGAGGCGCATGAGGTCGTTCTGGTTGAAGGAACCGGCGGGCTTGCCGGCCTGAGGCAGAAGGATATTGACCTGGAGCATGGCGAGGGTAGCGGCGAGAGTGACGAGCATAGTGGTGCGCATGCCGGCGGCGCGGCCGTGCTCATCGCGGTTGAGGCCGATGAGGAGGCTGGCGAGGGAGGCGAGGGCGAGGCGAAGGGCGATCTGCTGCCAGCTTAGTTCCAGAGTCATGACGGGGTCGATGGTCATGCGTGCACTCCTTTGCGAGCGTTGCCATTTTAGACCCGGGGGGGTGAAAAGCAGATTCCCCTAAGGGGAATGACAGAAAGAAAAGCAAGGGCAAGAGAAAAGCAAAGGCAGAAGAAAAGCAAAGGCAGAAGAAAAGCAAAGGCAAGAGAAAAGCAAAGGCAAGAGAAACGCGAGGGCAGGAGAAAAGCAAAGGCAGAAGAAAAGCAAAGGCAAGAGAAACGCGAGGGCAAGAGAAAAGCAAAGGCAGAGGAAAAGTCAGGGCAAAGACAGACGCGGGTCGTTGGGCTTCGTTCAGGATGATGGCTCTGGGCGATTGTCAGTCGGGTTTGGTGGAGGTGAGGGCGAGGAATTTGAGGTAGGTGGCGTTGGTCCAGCCGAAGCCGATGACATTGGTCTTGTAGCCGGCGATGACTTTGACGTCTGCGTTGCCGGTTTCCATGTTGTATTTTTCGCGGATGGTGCCGTCTCTCGCGAAGCCTTTATCGACGGAGTCCATGAATTTCTTGGCGATGCGCCGGGCGTCGTCTTTGAACTGGTAGTCTTCGAGGCCGGTGACGGCGAGGTAGTTGGTGCAGGCCCAGCCGAAGGGCTCATCCCATTGCATGCCGGTTTGGGTGTTGCTCATGGCGAGGCCGCCGGGGCGTTCGAAGATTTTGAGGCTGGCTTCGATCTGGGTGGCCTGTTCGCGGGTGGCGACGCCGGCCCAGAGGGGGTAGAAGGATGTGACGTAGGCGTAGGTGGATGGTTTGGCTTTGACGAAGTCGTAGTCGGCGAAGACGCCAAGCTTGGGCTGCCAGAGATAGCGCTGGATGTCGGCGTTGCGTTTTTTGGCGCGGAGTTCCCAGGTGCGGGCTTCTTCGGGCTTGCCGAGAAGGTGGGCGAAGTGGGCCATGTCGCGGGCGTAGCGGAAGAGCAGGCTGTTGAGGCAGACGGGGGCGTAGTGGTGGGTGGCTCCGGAGAAGGCTTCGAAGCGGAAGCTGGGGTCGAAGCCGGATTCGCGCATGGCGCGGTCGCCGAGGTAGAAGTCTTTGGTGAGGCGGAAGCCGTCGGCCTGGGCGCGGCCGCAGGTGGCGCTAACGGAGATGTCGCAGCTGGTTTTCTTGAGCTGTTCTTCTTCGGCCGGGGAGGGTTTCTCCGAACCTTTTAGGAGAAAGCCGGCGTTCTGATCGGGGTGGGCTTCGAGCCAGCGGATGACGTCGGGGTAGTAGGTGGAGTCGTCGGCCATTTCGGGGACGGGGCCTTCGCCGAGGTCAAAGTAGCGGGCGAGGCCGGTGTGGCCTGCCTGGTGCTCGGGCATGGTCCAGGTGTCGTAATCTTTCGAGGCTTCGGCGTAGCCTTTTTCGAGCCAGGCGCGGGCGGCGGCTTTGTCGGAGAAGGAGGCGGGATCCTCATAGACGGCACGCATCATGGAGGTGAGGAAGGGAGGCTGCGAGCGCGTGAGGAAATAGGTGCGATTGGCGTTGAGGACAGCGCCGTAGTGCTCAATTTCAAACCAGAAGTTTTCGACCATACCGCGGGCCAGGTCTTCGCGATGATCGGCGACCAAGCCGAGGACGATGAAGTAGCTGTCCCAGCCGTACATTTCGTTGAAGCGGCCGCCGGGGACGACGTACTTGTTGGGGAGATAGAGGAGGCCGGGGGCGAGGCCGCGCTTGACCAGCTCTTCGGGGCGGAGGTCGCCGATGTGGGTGATTTCCTTGGGCAGGGAGATGGCTTTGACGCCGCACTTGGCGGAGAGCTCCTGGGCTTCCTGGGGGATGGGCATGCCGGCGGGGAAGTAGAGGACGGGATTGCTGGTGACTTTGACGTCGACCAGGGAATGGCACTCGGTCATGGAGCGGGAGAGCTGGTCCCAGGACTGGTGGATGTAGGCGAGGGTGGCGGCGGGGTCGGGATTGGCCTGCGGCGGAGCCTGCTGCGC
>CAILBQ010000726.1 GCA_903832475.1 uncultured Acidobacteriota bacterium
CAACTTCGGCGGCCAGGAACCCGGGACCAACGAAGAGATCAAGACTTTCTGCACGAAGAAGTACAACGTCAGCTTCCCCATGATGTCCAAGGTCTCGGTCAAGGGCGACGACATGACGCCGCTCTACAAGTTCCTAACGGCGAAAGACACCGACCCGAAATTTTCCGGCGAAATCGGCTGGAATTTCACCAAGTTTCTTTTTGATCGCAACGGTCAACCGGTTGCCCGCTTCGACTCGGCTATCACCCCCGACTCCGCAGAAGTGACTGCTGCCATCGAAACCGCTTTGGGCAAGTAGGATCGGTGTAAGAGGCGGTCCGGTACCCGAATGCCGGACCACCTCCGCACCGCTTCCCGCATCTTGCTGTAGAGGCTGGAAGACAGAATTTCGGCCGAGGCACCTCGATGCAAGCCACGACTCAAGCGCCTGCGACTTCCCTCTTCACAAGCCTTCACGCGCAACTTTCGCAGGCTGTGCTCGCCTGCCGAGCCGACGCTGCCAAAAGAGCTGTTCACAACCTGCGGACCACTACCAGGCGCCTCGAAGGGCTGCTGCACAAATCTTTTGGGGATCATCCTGACGCTGCGGAGCTTCACAAGGCCTCGCGTAAAACCTTGCGCCAGCTCAAGAAACTCCGCCAACTCGCTGGGCCCGTCCGGGACCTCGACGTTCACCACAAGCTGGCCGAGGAAATCCTCAAACACCCTGCCTTCAAAGCCGACGATGTCGACTCCCTCAATCACCAGTGGCAACAGCTCGAGAAATACCTGAAGCAGAAGCGCGACAAGGCCGCGGAGGATCTTCAAGCCGGACTTGCCAAACGCGAGATTCGACTGGAACGGGCACTCGAACGCACCGCCGCTGCCCTCGAACCCATCAGTGAATCGTCCACCGATGCGCTCACGACGGCGCGCCGATGGGTTGAACGCTCAGCCAGGCATCTTGGCCAGTTGAGCAAGCAGAATCTCCACGACTTCCGCAAAGAGACCAAGCTGGCGCGCTATGTTTCTGAAATGCAGCCGCCCTCTCAGGTCGCCCGCTCCTTTACACAGAACCTGCTTGCGATTCAGGACGCCATCGGCGCATGGCACGACCGCGACCTTCTCCACGAGGAAGCTAGAGACGTGTGCGGCAAGCATGCTGAATTGACCAGGCTCTTCGCGGAAGATGCTCAGGCGGCTTTGAAGAAAGCCCTTGCGAAAGCGGCAGCCATTCCTCGCTCTGGGGTCGGTGGAACGGCCTAAGGCAAACGCAGACCCTTCACTTCGTTCAGGATGACATGAGGCACTTGGTCAACGCGAAACATGTTGGGGCGAAGCCGCGGCGGCGCGATGAATGCCGCGACCGAGCCACGCGAGTCTCACGCGAAGCGTCCACTGACATGCAATGCCTATTGGGGGGTCCAATTGGGATGGCTGGTGAACAGGCCGTGCACGATGCCCATCTGATACACGATGAAGAGCCCGAAGGCCACGCTCAAAAAGCCGGTCGCCAGGGCCAGGCGCCGGTTGATCCACTCGGAGCGGCTGCCGGCGTAGTGCAGCGCGGAAGCCATGGCCACGGTGATCACCATCATTCCGGCAATCGTTCCTATGCCAAAGGTGAGCAGGTAGGCCACCGCCCAGCGCGAATCATGCAGCGTGGTCAGCACCAGCAGCGCTACCGCCGCCGATCCGGCCAGGCCATGAACGAGCCCGACGACCAGCGGCCGCAACCATTGGTAGAGCTTCCACTTGCCAAAGCGGTGATCCATGAAGTCGACGGAGCCGCTGCCGGCATGGGTATGGGCACCCACGGGATGAAAGCTCTCTTCGGTCGCTGCCATGTCGTGCACATGTGCATGCGGGGCCGCTGGCTCGGTCTTCAATTCGACGACCTTACCGCGAAAGCTCTTCAGGTTCACAAGCCCCAGGAAGATCAGCATCAACCCCACGGAAAACTCCATCGAGAGCCCCAGCCGCGGCGGAATGACGAGTGTGAACAGGATGATCCCGGATCCTACGGCCAGGATGGTGATGGTGTGTCCCGCGCCCCACATCATGCCGATGATGGCCGCGCTGCTGATGCGCCGCTCGCGCGCCACGATGGTCGACACGGCGACGACGTGGTCGGCGTCGGTGGCGTGGCGCATTCCCAGGAAGAATCCCAGAGAAAGCATGGCAATCAGGCTGATCGGCCCCGGCTGGGCCAGCACCATGGCAAACATTGCTACCCTCAGACCGTTTTTAACACAACGAGGAAACCCGGCATGTGCCACACTTCACAAGGAACGTGGCGGAGAAAGCTTTAATCTTTCCACGTGAAAGAACATTGCGCGGCTGTTGAATCCTGCGAATCCCACATCTGCCCACAAAAGCGTGGACAGTTATGAGGCACGCGGCGGTCAGCCGGAACGGCGAGCGGTTAGCAGATGCGAGGCAGCTGTTCCCCAAACAGAACATCGACGACACGCGTGCCGCCGACCGAGGTCTGCATCAGCACCATGCCGGGATGGGTTTCGACTACCTCGCCGATGATCCGGGTTTCGAGGCCCAGCGGGTGGCGGCGCATGCGGGCGACCATTCCGTCGGCCAATTCTGCGGAAACGACCGCCAGCAGCTTTCCTTCATTCGCGACGTACAGAGGATCAAGGCCAAGCACTTCGCAGGCCCCACGAACGCTTTCGCGTACTGGAATTGTGTCCTCGCGCAGCAGCATGCCCACCCGCGACTTGACGGCGATTTCGTTCAGAGTGGTGGCCACGCCGCCACGCGTGGGGTCGCGCATGCAGCGCACGCCCTGCAGATTGTTCGCGTCTTCTGCTTCGTCGAGCATCTCGGCGACCAGTCCATGCAGGGGAGCGCAATCGCTTTCGAGCGCCCCTTCAAACTCGAGGTTTTCGCGCTGTGAAAGGATGGTGATTCCGTGATCGCCGATGTAACCGCTGAGGATGATCTTGTCGCCCTGCCGCGCCCTGTCAGCGGAAAGATTGGTGGCACGGTCTACGATGCCGATCCCCGTCGTGGTGATGAATACCTTGTCGCCCTTGCCGCGGTTGACCACCTTGGTGTCTCCGGTCACCAGCTGCACGCCAGCGGCGTCGGCAGCCAGCCGCATCGACTCCACGACACGCTTCAATTCCTCAGCAGGCAGGCCTTCCTCAAGGATGAACGCGGCAGCCAGATACAGGGGCTTCG
>CAILBQ010000727.1 GCA_903832475.1 uncultured Acidobacteriota bacterium
CTGAATCCATCCGGACCTGCTAACTGGTTCGCTCACGCAAAATCAGCGCTGGCCGAAAAATCTGGCTGGGCGACTAGGATTCGAACCTAGACAAAGTGCGTCAAAGGCACTTGACCTACCATTAGTCGATCGCCCAGTGTTGCAGCGCGTTCCGCTTCGCGAGAGCCGGCTTGCGCTGAAACTTACCCAAGAATCGGTCCCGTATCCGGCAACCGATGGCGAGTGTTCCACTCGCAGGCAACGGCTGTCAAATCGCTTATTTCAGAAGCATTTGTCGCCAATACTGAGGACGCGGCAGGGTGCGGGTCAACAAGCTTTGCACGCCGGCCGTCCGCAATCGCTGACGGGCTGCTTCTGCATCTCGCTGGCCTCGGTAAAGGCCGTAGAGAGCTGAACCGGATCCAGACAATGAGGCATGGATGGCTGCCTCCGGGGTGCCCGAAGCCGCAAGGGTGCGCTTGATCTCGCTGAGAAGGGGATGCTGCAGAAAGACAACTTGTTCGAAGTCGTTCGCTATCCCGGTGCGGACAAGCGCGGACACCTGTGGTCCGGCCAGGTCTTTTCCCTTGTCTTGATGCATACGGGAGAAGACACCGGAGGAGCCGTTCCTTGCCCTGGCTCCTCGAAAGGAGTCAGCCCCCGTAAGGGCACTGGCATAGACGCGGCTCAACTCATTTAGTTTAGCCTCACTTGCCGCTGCGGTCAAACCTTCGCGAGCGCAGAGAGCGTCCCAGTCGCGAAAAGCCTGGGGGGTGGAGACGCCGACCGCGGGGGTGGCGACGACACACCACGGCGAAACCGGTCCGCAGGCGAGATCCGGCATGGGGAAAACAAGCTGGCCGCGATCAAGGCCGAGAACGGTGCCTCCGATGAGGAAAAGCGGCACGTCGGAGCCAACCTGTTCGGCGCAACGGAGGCGCTGGGCTCCCCACTCGGGGTGCGTTTTGGCGGTGATGTGCAGCTCCGCCTCAAGCCCGATCAGGGCGGCGACAGCATTGGCGGACCCGGCGCCCAGGCCGCCCTGGATAGGGAGCCGCTTTTCGATGAAGATCTCAACGCTGGCCTGGAGACCCAGGGCCTGCAGCGCGAATTCCGTCATCTTCCAGGCCGTGTTGCGGGCATCAAGAGGTACTCGCCGGTCGTTGGAGGCGATGCGGATGGCGGTTTCCGCCGCCGGATGAGCCGTGACCGTGACCTTGTCGTAGAGCTCGAGGGTTTGGTAGAGCGTCACCAGGCCGTGGAAGCCGTCTTCCCGGGGCGCACCGATGCCGAGGCCCAGGTTGATCTTGGCGTGGGAGCGGACGGTGGTCGGCATGCGGTTTTCAGTGTAAGGCTTTTGCCCCTGGCCTTCCGCCCGTCCTCTTCACGCCGGGCTTAATCCACCAGCTTGCGGGTGAAGTAGAGATACAGCTCGGCGAAGGTACGACCTTGCTCTTTCAAGTTGGCGCCGGCGCCATGTCCGCCTTCGACGATCTCGTCGTAGAGGAACGGCTCGTGGAATTCTTCCATGCGCGCGGCAAACTTGCGGGCATGCACGGGGCCGACGCGATCGTCCTTCGTCGTCGTGAAGATGAGCGGCTCGGGATAGTGCACATCCGGCTTCAGCTGGTTGTAGGGCGAGATGGAGGCGAGGAACTGGTGCTCTTCGGGAACGGAGGCTGAGCCGTATTCGCCCACCCAGGAAGCGCCGGCGGCGATGTGTTCAAAGCCGAGCATGTCGAGCAGCGGCACCTGGATGGCGATGGCATTCCACATCTCCGGGTGCTGGGTCATTTCGACGCCCATGAGCAGGCCGCCGTTGGATCCGCCGACGATGCCGAGATGCCGCGGCGAGGTGATCTTGCGGGTGACGAGATCCTGACCCACGGCCGCGAAGTCGTCATAGATTCGCTGGCGATGCGTTTTGAGGCCCGCCTCATGCCAGGCTGGACCGAACTCGCCGCCGCCGCGGATGTTGGCCAGAACGTACACGCCGCCGTGCTCAAGCCAGAGCTTGCCGCGGACTGCGTTGTAGCCGGGGGTGCTGGAGACTTGAAATCCGCCGTAGGCATTGAGGATGGTAGGGTTGGCGCCGTCGTACTTCATGTCTTTTGGACGAACAATGAAGTAGGGAACCTTGGTCCCGTCTTTGGAGGTGGCTTCGAGCTGCTCGACGACATCCTTGGAAGCGTCGAACTGCGCTGGCAGGGTCTTGACCACCTGGAGGTCGCCGGAGGCTGCATCGCCAAGTTCGAGCGAAGAGGGCGTCAGGAAGCCGGTGAGCGAGAGGAAGAACTTGTCGTCGGAGGTGTTTGTCGAAACTATGCCCACGGTCTGGTTGTCAGGCACGGGCAGCTTGCGGCGCATCCAGCCGGCCTTGGTGTAGGTGTACTCGTAGGCGCGGCCCTGGACGTGCTCCAGCGTGGTGAGAAGCAGATGGTTGCGGGTGACGTCGACCTGCTGCACGAACTCCTCGGCAGTCGGCGTGAAGACGGGCTGCGGCTTGAGATGCTGAGGATCTTTGAGTGTCGCCGCGAGGTCGAACGCGACCACCGTCCCCTGGGCAAAACCAATCGCTGCCCCGGCCGGTTTCCAGTCTTCGTCGAGGGTAACGATCAGCTGGCCGTCGAGCAGGCCCACCGGGCTTGATTTCTTGGGCAGCCCGAGCAGCTTGACGCCTTTGGGCGTGACCAGCGACAGCTCGAATTCAAAGGTCGTCAGCGGACGCTGGATGAGGACCGCCTTATGTCCCTGCGCATCCTCCAGCGCGAGGGGCGTTACCCCATAGCCGCCATCGGAAGCCGCACCGCGGTAGATCTCGCGGGCCTGATCGAGGGGCTGGCCGCGCTTCCACCGCTTGACGACGAAGGCATAGCCGGACTGGGTCAGGGTGCCGGGTCCCCATTCACGGGCGATCAGCAGGGTGTCTTTGTCGACCCAGGCGATGCGCTGCTTGGCTTTGGGCAGCACGAAGCCGCCCTCGACAAACTTGCCGGTACGCAGGTCGAATTCGCGCTGGGTGTCGGCGTCTTCTCCGCCGGCGGAGAGGCCGGCCATGCACAGGTTGTCGCCGGGATAAATGCAGTTCATGCCCCGGGCGACCCACTTCTCGTTGTCGGCCTTGGAGAGCGCGTCGTAGTCCAGGACGGTCTGCCATTGCGGCTGCGGCTTGAGGTAGTCGGTCAGCGAGGTGCGGCGCAGGATGCCATGCACATGCTCGGCGTCCTGCCACATGTTGTAGACAACGCCTTCGTGAAAGTCGGGATAGGCAAGCCGCTCCGGGGATTCCAGCACCTTGACCGCGTCGGCCGAGAAAGGAGCGAAGCGCGGGTCGGCCTCGAGGATTTTGGCGGTTCGCTCGTTCTCCGCTTTGACCCAATCCATCGATTTTGCCCCGTTGACGTCCTCGAGCCAGACATACTTGTCGGGCTGTTCGGCGACAGAGGGGGCCGCGACCTGGGCGGAGGCGAGAGTCGAGAAGAAGCAGCAGGCCAAGGCGATGGGCAGGGGGCGGTGAGAACGAGGGAGCAACGGCGATCTCCTGAGAAGCGGCAATGCGAGGACTGCACCAAAGGGTAACGCACTCCAAGGGAAATCCCGCGGATTTCAGCAAGGATTTCCGTCGAGGCAGCCCGAGGAGGGCGCTATGATGAACGCAATCCGATGCGATACCGCGTTCTTTTCCCCTCCCTTCTCTTATCCATCACTTGCCTTTTCCTGCTTCCTGCCGGCTCGATGCTGGGTCAGAAAGCCGCAGCGTTGCCCTACCGCGACGAGCAGCCGGTTCGCGCGAAAAATGGCATGGTGGTCAGCGTGCATCACCTGGCCTCGGATGCCGGGGTGCAGATTTTGCAGGCTGGCGGCAATGCCGTCGATGCCGCGGTCGCGACTGGATTCGCGCTGGCGGTGGTGCATCCCGTCGCGGGAAACATTGGCGGCGGCGGCTTTTTGCTACTGCGCACGCATGACGGGCATGCCACCTTCATCGACTTTCGCGAACAGGCCCCGATCGCCGCGAGCGCCAATATGTATCTCGACGCCAAAGGCAACGTGCGGCCGGACAATGATCTGCAATCCAGTGTCACCGGGTACAAGGCGATCGCCACGCCGGGATCGGTGGCGGGTCTCGCGTACTCCGAAAAGAAGTACGGCAAGCTGGGGCTGGCGGCGGTAATGGCTCCGGCGATCAAGCTGGCCGAGGAGGGATTTGCGCTGACGGAAGAGGAGGCCGGCGAGCTGCATGATTCTGACCTGATGCGTTTCCCGGACACGAAGCGCATCTTTCAGCGGGACGGGAAGTATTACCAGACCGGCGAAGTGTTCAAGCAGCCGGAACTGGCCCGGACGCTGAAGCGGATCGCTGCCGACCCGGGCGATTTTTATCACGGCAAGCTGGCGCAGGAGCTGGTGGCCGAGTTGAAGAAAGGCGGCAGCCTGATCACCGCCGAAGACCTTGCCCAGTATGAAGTGGTCGAGCGCACACCGCTGACAGGCAGCTTCCACAACTACACCGTGATCAGCGCGCCGCCGCCCTCCTCGGGAGGCGTGGTGCTGCTGACCGCGCTCAATATCCTCGAAAAATACGACCTGGCCAAGCTGGGCGATCGCAGCCCGGAGTGGCTGCACCTGGTCACTGAGGCGTACCGGCGCGCGTTCATGGATCGCGGCGACTACCTGGGCGATCCGGATTACAACGCCATGCCGGTCGCCGAGCTGACCAGCAAGAAATACGCCGATGCGTGGCGGGCGAGCATCACGGACAAAGCCACGCCTTCGGCAGATCTGAAGCGGCCCGAGGGATTCTTGCCGCCCGCGCCGAAGACGGCCGGGCAGCGCAAAGAATCGCCAGATACCACGCATTACTCCGTGGTCGACAAGGAGGGCAATGCGGTTTCTGTAACGACCACGCTGAACAACGGCTTCGGCTCGGATGTGACGGCGGGGTCGCTGGGCTTTCTGTTGAACGACGAGATGGATGATTTCACTTCGAAGCTGGGCGCTCCGAATATGTACGGGCTGATCCAGGGGCCGGCCAATGCCATCGCGCCGCGCAAGCGGCCGCTCTCGGCGATGACGCCGACGATTGTGCTGGAGGACGGCAAGCTGCGATCCGTGCTGGGTTCGCCGGGCGGCCCGAGGATCATCACCACGGTGGCAAATATCCTGCTTTCGACGACCGAGGGCGGGCTCAATATTCAACAAGCCGTCGACGCGCCGCGTTTCCATCACCAATACCTGCCGGACAAGCTCTTTCTTGAGCCCGGCTTCGACGCAGCAACGCAGAACAAGCTCAAAGCCATGGGCTACACCGTCTCCGTGCGCGACGGCCACTGGTCCAACGGCGAATGCATTGCCGTTGACCCCGGGACGGGCGAGTTGCTGGGCGGGCAGGACCATCGCAGCCACTATGGCAAAGCTGCTGGGTACTGAGGCCGCGCAACCGATGGGGGAAGCCGCACAATTCCCATGGGAGTGTCGCGTATTGTCCTGATACGCGGAGAGTTCTTCAGTTCATAGCCCTGAAAATGCGACAATGGAGGTGTGCTGAAGCGGGCTCTTGCAATCCACTTTGGTATCCGGGGGCACGAACGACCATGTTGCGATGTCTGTCCACGCACCTGTTTCTGAAAGAACGACTGCATCCCGGGTTGCTGGAGCTTGCCAGCCGCAGCGGTGCGGAGGCGGTCGAGATTTTCGCGGCGCGCCAGCACTTCGACTACACCAGCCGGGAGCATGTGCAGGAGTTGGCGGGGTGGTTCGCGTCGAATGCGCTGCAGCCCTGGTCGATGCACGCGCCCTTGTTCCCTGACCGGGAAATGGGCCGGGCCGGGGCGCCGGCGGTCAACCTGATTCATCCGGAAAAATCCCGTCGCATTGACGCCATGGATGAAATCAAGCGGGCGCTGGAGACGGCAGAGTACATCCACTTCAAGAACTTGGTCTTGCACCTGGGAGAGCGAACGGATACATGGTCGCCGCGGGCGCAGGAACATGCGCTGACCGCGCTGGAGCACCTGGACGCCTTTGCCCAGCCGCTGGGCGTGCGCCTCTTGGCAGAGAATCTTGTCAGCGAGCCGACCTCACCCGAACACCTCATGGAGATCTTTCACCTCGGCCACCTGACGCGCATCGGCGTCTGCCTGGACGTGGGCCACGCGCACATGACGTGCGGCATTCCCGAAGCGATCAGCGTACTGGGCGAGCGGATCTGCTCCGTTCACACGCACGACAATCATGGATTGCGCGATGAGCATCTCTGGCCGGGCGAAGGCACCATCGACTGGGACCAGACGATGCCCGCACTGAAGGCATTGGCCAAGCCGCCCGCGCTGGTGCTGGAGATTCATTACACGCTGGCGGAAACGCCGGCCTCCATCACGGAAAAAGCGCAAGCCGCCTTTGAGCGGCTTGCGTAAGCGAGTTTCGCTGGCTTGTTGATTCATCGAGCCGAATGCCAGTTTGGAAGTCCTGGCTCGATGGTGATGGTTGCGGCCGGATGCCCGACCTGCGTGGCCTTGGTCACAGTCAGGGTAAAGGTCTGGCTGGCGGTATAGGACAACCCCGAATTGCCATCGATGACCTTGGTTGCGAGGGTGACGGTGCTCTTGCCGGCGACGGCTGAGGCGCCTCCAGCGAGATTGAAGGTGGCGAGAATCTGGTTGCTGCCCTGCGCGTAGGAAGCGCCCCATGCGACATTGACGATCCCGGCAGGCAGACCGCTGAATTGAAAGCTGACTCCGTTGGAACTGTACGAAGGGACAACGCCGCCGAGCACGGTGATGGTTGCGGAAAACGTCTGCGAGCCGTTCGAAGCCATGGTGATTTGCGACGAAGCCAGCCCCAGTTGAATGGAAGGCGCAGGGGTGACCTGGAGAGACACTGGGGTTTTCGCCTGAAGGTTGTCTCCGGACGCCGTCACCTGGAGAGCCGAAGTCGAAACAGCGGCCGTGGAGGCAGCCTGCAGCGTCAGAGTGAACGCATGGCTGGCTGTTCCCGAGAGAGAAACGTTGTTGGCGCTCCATGCAGCGGTCACGCCAGAGGGGAGACCTGTGAGCGAGAGTGCGACAGGGCCGGTGTAATTGCCCCCGCTGTTGACGGTGATCGCGAGGGTGGCTGATTTCCCCTGGACGACGCTGAGGCTGGCCGCGGCCGCACTGACAGTGAGAGACGTCGCCGGCAGAATGGTGAGCGAGACGGACGCGGAGGACTTCAAAGTACCGCTGGCGCCGTTGATGGTCAGAGCGAGCGGAGTGGAGCTTGCACTTGCCGTCGAGGATACCGAGAGGGTTGCGGTCGCGGTGGCTCCCGGGCCGATGCTTGCCGGGCTGAAGGTCAGTGTGACTCCAGCAGGCAACTGCGCCGTAAGTGCCACGACGCCAGTGAAGCCTCCCGCCGGCGACACGCTTACGGTGAAGGTGGTCGACTTGCCAGGCAACAGGGAAAAGGTTGTGGCGGACGATGTCAGAGTGAATCCCGGGGCAACGACGGCCGCAGGCCACGAACTGCGCAGCAGCCCGGCATCGACGGAACCCAGGCCGGTAGTCAGGTTGTACGACGCGCCGCTGGCGGTGTAGCCAGTCACTCCGGGGACCGAATTGTTGCCGCTGGGCGTGGCGTGAAATGGATTGCTCGACGCGCTCAACAGGCTGTACAGAATCGGGTTGACGCTTCCCTGCGCCTTGCCGGCCTGAGACTGAACGATGCGCGACAGGATGCCGGCAAACGACGGCGAGGATGCCGAGGTGCCCGCAAACGCGTACCAGGAGCCGTTTTCGCAAACCAGGTAGCCGTCGTGGCTGGCGGCGGTGAGAGCCACATCAGGGACGGCGCGCATAGCGTTGCTGGAGGCTCCGGAGACGCCTTTCTGCCATGCGGGCTGGGCATAGACGGAGCTGATGCCGCCGCCGGAGGCCCACAGGCCCGATCCGCCATTGGCAGCGCTTTCGTTCCAGACCTGTTCCGGAATGTAGGAGAGCGCCGAGCCGCTGCCGGAGCCATTCACGCTGGCCCAGTACTTGGCGGAGTTCGTACCCTCGTTGAATTCGGTTCCCCCGACACAGGTTGAGTAGGTAGAACTGCAGAGTCCATTGACGCCCAGGCCCGACCCTTTGGCGGACGAGCCCCCACTGCAGCCGCTGGCGCCGGAGTCACCGGAAGAGACAAAGGCGCTGATGCCTTCGGCTGCCGCCTGCTGCCACAGAGCGTTGTAGAAGGCGAGTTCGCCCGCGCCCATGTTCGCTTCGCAGCTGCCGAAGCTGGTGCTCATCACGGAGGCAATCTTGTTGTTCACGATGTATTGCGCAGAGAGATCGACGCCGTCGGTAGTAGCCGTTGAGGCGGTAGCGACATATTGGATCGAGGCGGCGGGGGCGACTCCACCGGACCACTCCACGTCGAGGGTAGCTTCGTCTTGATCTCCCGAAATAAGGCCCGGGTTGCCGTTGGGCAGAATCACCTTGGGCTGGTTGGCAGGCAGGCCGGCGTAGCTGCGGAAGGTGCTGATATCGGAAAGGTTGATGTTGCTGCGTCCGACGATGGCGAGGGAGCTGCCCGAACCGTTATAGCCCGCCTTGTCGAGAGGGGCGAGGTCATAGATGGTTTCAAAATCTGCGGGGGCCAGGTAGTGGGCGGTTCCCTGATCGTTATTGGGGTGACTCTTGTTGGGCTGATTGTTGCTCGGCGCGGAAACCTCGACTCTGGATCGGATCGCGGAAACGCGGCGGAAATCGTGCAGCGAGACAAGGCCGGCGATCACCGGCGCCAGCGCCCTGGGAATCTGCGGGTCTTCGGCGTTGGCGATGTGGAGCTGACCTTGAACCTCGTAGCGGTGGAGCGTGGTGTGGAAGGCGTCCGAAACCTGGGCAGCGGTTCCCGAGAAAACGATCAGGCGGCGGCTGGCGGGCGCGGGCTCGACAGTGAACCCGTGGCTTACCAGCCAGGCTGAAACCTGGGCAAGATCGTTTTGCGAGATGCCGAACTGGCTGCCGTATGCCTGCGGTGTCAGCCACTGGTGGAAGAGCGGCGAGCCTGGCTCCTGCTGAGCCTCGGTGAGGCTGTCGAGGGCGCGCTGCTGAGATTTGCCCGGCTGCAGAACCAGCATCATGCGTTCCAGGCGGGTGTCGGCGGGAAGGGCTCCGCGATCGAATTCGGCACGGGCGAGCGGATGCGTGTTGCCCAACAGGGTGACGGCGTCGGCGTCGGCAACTTCGCCATGGACGCGGTCGCGAGGGGCTGCCTGAGGAGACTGGGCAGAGATGGAAAGGCTGAGGGCGATCAACAAGGCAAAGGCGAGGCTGGTTCGGAGCAGACGGAACATGGGGTTCCCTTCCAGATGGATTGCAGGGCGAAGGAGACGGGGGACGGTCTTCGGTTCGGGTTCTGCGCTTAGTTCTTTCTCATCTATCGGAAGGAGGCGGGTGAAGATTAGGATCCGTAACTCACCAAGGTAATGTGCGGCGGCTCAGGAGCGCCGCCGCGAACCAGTTCGCCCCGCGGCATCGCCGGCGCGACCGCCCCGCTCCCTGGCTCCGCGTTATCCTAGGGAGTTGGTTCAAGAAAGCTGGGTCTTCTCATGTCTGAAACTGCACTGCCGTCTGCGCCGCCTGTCACCACCATCGCCGAACTGGGCAAACACGAAGGGCAGTCCGTGCTGCTGCGCGGCTGGCTCTACAACCTGCGCGAGAGCGGCAAGCTGCTCTTTCCCATCTTTCGCGATGGCACGGGAACCATCCAGGGAGTGGCGCACAAGGCCGGCGTTTCTGCCGAGGTTTTCGAAACCCTGAAAGGCTTGACGCAGGAATCGAGCGTAAAAGTGACCGGGAAGGTCCGCGCCGACAAGCGCGCCCCCGGCGGCTATGAGCTGGATGTGGAGCAGGTAGAAGTGGTGCAGCGCGTGCCGGAAGAGGATCCCTACCCCATCACGCCCAAGGACCATGGCGTCGACTTCCTGATGGAGCGGCGGCACCTGTGGGTGCGGTCGACGCGCCAGGCAGCCATTCTGCGCGTGCGGGCGGAGATCATGCGCGCGGCCGCGGAGTATTTCGACACCAACGGCTTCACGCGCACCGATCCGCCCATTCTGACGCCGGCAGCGTGCGAGGGCACATCGACCCTGTTCCCCGTGGATTACTTCGGGGAAGAAGCTTTTCTCACCCAGAGCGGCCAGTTATACATCGAGTCAACGGCGCTGGCGCTGGGCAAGGTGTACAGTTTTGGGCCAACGTTCAGGGCAGAAAAATCCAAGACCCGCCGGCATCTGACCGAGTTCTGGATGATTGAACCGGAGGTCGCCTTCTGCGACCTGGACGGGCTGATGGAGCTGGCGGAGAATTTCATCGCGCACATCGTGCAGAGCGTGCTGGCCAAGCGCAAGGCTGACCTGCTGGTGATTGGCCGCGATATCGCCAAGCTTGAGGCGATTGCCGCGCCGTTTCCGCGGCTGCGCTACGACGCCGCGGTCGAGATGCTGAACCAGGCGTTCAAGGATGGGCACCTGGAGCAGCCGTTCGAGTACGGCAATGATTTTGGCTCGCCGGACGAGACCTGGCTGAGCAGTCAGTTTGACCGTCCGGTGATGGTGCATCGCTATCCGGCAGCGGTGAAGGCGTTTTATATGCAGCCGGACCCGGAAAATCCGCAATTTGCCATGTGCGTAGACGTGCTGGCGCCAGAGGGCTATGGCGAAATCATCGGCGGTTCGCAGCGCGTGGATAGCTACGACCTGCTGAAAAACAGGATCGAGGAGCACAAGCTGCCCATGGACGCCTTCCAGTGGTACCTCGACCTGCGCCGCTACGGGTCGGTGCCCCATGCCGGGTTTGGCATGGGCATCGAACGCGCCGTGGCGTGGATCTGCGGACTGGACCACGTGCGCGAAACCATTCCGTTTGCGCGCACGCTGAACCGCATGTTCCCGTAAGACAAAGCGATTTCCCGTAAGACGCCGTGTAAGACCGCGTAAGACGCTAGAAGCCGGGCGGGTGTTCGTCGGCGACGTTGATGGCTTTTTCCAGGGCCAGCCCGGCCTGCGCCAGGGTGCCTTCGTCGAACAGCCGGCCGATGAGCGTCACCCCATGAGGAACGCGGCGCGGCGGCGAAAACTTCGGCAGCGGGTGTCGAGGATCGGGAGCCCAATCGCTGCGCGCCTCCGACACTTCCACGAAGCCGGCACGCAGCGTCAGCGATGGATGGCCGGTGAAGTTGGTGATGACCAGCATCTCGTCTCGTAAAGACGGGACGAGCAGCAGGTCGACTTCCGCGAAAACGCGGGCCATCTCCTGGGCCACCTTGCGGCGCAGGCGGTCGGCCTGGACAAAGTCAACCGCAGACAAAAACCGCGACTGGCGAAACACATTCGGCCACGCGTCGGGAACCTGCGCCTTGAGCTGGTCGACCTGGTGGGTGAGTGTCAGCTCTTCGAATGCCGCTGCGCCTTCCGCGAACAGGATCAAATTCAGCGAGTCGTAAGGCCAGTCGGGGATGGCGACTTCGACAGGCGTCATGCCCAGTTTCTTGACGGTTTCTAGCGCGGCGCGGTCCACGTCCGTGGCCGGATCTTCCTTCATCCACTTAGGAAAGTAGCCGACCTTGAGGCTCTGGACACTGGCGCCGGCGTTGAAGCTGAGCGTGCTCCGGACAGAGCCCACGTCGCCTGCGTCGGGGCCCGTGATGGCGTGGAGCACCAGCATGGTGTCTTCGACAGCGCGAGCCATGGGACCGAGCTTGTCGAGCGACCAGCAGAGGGTCATGGCGCCGGTGCGCGGCACGCGTCCAAACGTCGGGCGCAGGCCGGTGACGCCGCAACGCATCGAGGGGCTGACGATGCTGCCGCCGGTTTCGCTGCCCATGGCGAATCCGACCAGCCCGGCCGCGACGGCCGAACCCGGTCCGGCGCTCGACCCCGACGAGCCTTCTTCGAGGAGCCAGGGGTTCATGGTCTGGCCGCCGAACCAGATGTCGTTGAGGGCCAGCGCGCCCAGGCTGAGCTTGGCGACCAGGACAGCGCCAGCTGCGTTGAGGCGCTCGACGACGGTGCTGTCAACGGCAGGAACGCGGTTGCGGAAGGGCTCCGCACCGTAGGTGGTCGGGATGCCGGCGGTGTCAAGCAGATCTTTCGCGCCCCAGGGAATGCCGTGCAAGGGGCCACGGTAGTGGCCGGCGGCAATTTCCTTGTCGGCCTGGCGCGCCTGCTCCAGCGCGTGGTCGCGGGTGAGGGTGATAACACAATGCAGCTTTGGATCGAATTGCTCGATACGTTTCAGATAAATCTGGGTCAAGCGCTCGGAGGTAAGCTGGCGCGACTCGATCCAGCGCGAAAGCTGGGCAACGGGAGCGAAGGCGATTTCCTCCTCATTGGCCGGCAACGGGTGCTTCGCCGCGTTGCTGCGGATAAATGTGTTTGAGTCAGACGCGCGGGACAGGCCGGGAAGCATCGGATTCCACTGCGTGGCCGGGGCGAGAGAGGCTTCGAGAGCGATCTTGCGCGGGCCGGTGCGGCGTTCGTAAAGCGGCGCCATCTGCATGCGCCAGTTGCTGGCCGCGGTGGCTCTGTCGGCAGGGGTCATCTCCACCTGCACCAGCTTTTCTGCCTGTGCGAACGTCTCCGGTGAAACCTCGGGTCCCACCGGCGGTGCTGTCCCAAACGCGGGAGGCGCGCCGGGGGTGGTGGGTGTCGGCTCCTGGGCCGAGAGCTGCAGCGCGGACGCGAGGATGCCGGCCGTACTGTAAGTGAGGAATTCTCGACGCGACTTCGACATGCCCGGGCTTCCCTTCGCTTGACGCTTGTCTGAGAAAGCAAAGGCCACCCGATGGGCGGCCCTGCTGTTTGTTTCTGAATAAATGATCGGCCCTACGGTGCGGCGTTCAGATGTGCATGATGTCGGCTTCTTTACGCTGGGCAGCTTCTTCCATGCGCCGGATCTCCTCGTTCAGCATCGCCTGCACTTCGTCCTGCGCGCGCTTCTCTTCGTCTTCGCTGATCTTCTTATCCTTGGCCATCTTCTTGAGGGACTCGTTTCCGTCGCGGCGCACGTTGCGCAGGGCAGTTTTGTGATCTTCGAGTTCCTGGTTGAGCTGCTTGACCACGCTGCGACGGCGCTCTTCGGTCATCGGCGGAATGGGCACACGGATAAGCTTTCCGTCATTCGATGGATTGAAACCGTGCTCGGGCGCGCGCAGAGCCTTCTCAATCTCCTTGAGCAAGCCCGCATCCCAGGGCTGCACAATGATCATGCTGGCTTCGGGCGTAGTGACCTGAGCGATCTGCGTCAGCGGCGTAGGCGTGCCGTAGTAGTCCACGCGCACCTGATCCAGCAGCTGTACGTTGGCGCGGCCGGTGCGCAGAGATACGAGATGCGTCTGGAAGTCGGTGACGGCCTTGTCCATGCGCCGTTTCAAATCGCCGTGCAGTTCCTTCAGAACCGCATTGGTTGCCATATACGAAGGTGCCATTCCGTTCCTCTTCCCGCGCGATCTGCTGCCGCGTCCCACCTTTCTGGACGGGTTCGCACAAATGCCAGACCTATTCTATCGAATCAGGCTGCCGTGGTTGTTCCGCGCATGCGAATGTCACAGGACGAAACGGCGAATCGTGAAGGGGCTTGCTGGCCTTGCAAGGTGGTCCCTTCCGCACCGTTTGCAGAATTGAGCCTCTGATATTCTGGGCTGGATGGCGGAAGCGATTTTGGCACAGGATGACCGAACGGCAGCACGCGGAAAACAGTTATCCGTAGGCGTGATGGTGTTGAACTACAACACCTGGGACATCGCGCTTCGAGCCATGAAAGCCGCGGTCGATCTGAGTTATCCGACGGTCACGGAGTTTGTTCTTTTTGACGATGGATCGCCCACGCCGCCGCCCCATAACATCGACCCTCGCATCAAGGTTGTGCTGGGGGGAGTGAACCGCGGATTTGCCAAGGCTTTGGTCGCGGCCTTTGCCGAAATGAAGAGCGACATCGTCGTGGTCTTTGACTCCGATGCGTATCCGCTGGTGCCCTTCGCGGAAGAAGTCCGCAGGCGCTTCGAAGAGGATGAACGGCTTGGGCAAATCGGATTTCAAGCGCTCGATGAAAAGGGTGTGCCTACCGAGTCCTATTGGAAAGAGCCCACGCAGTGGAGCGTGATTCTGGGGCAGGGCTTGTATGCGCGTCTACCGCATGAGCCCATCAATGCTTCGAATCTGTGCGCCATGGCGGGCTGCATGGCGCTGCGTATGACAACGTACGCGCAGGTGGGCGGCATCGATCCGAATTTCGACATGCTGGATCTCGATCTGGACTACAGCATGCGCGTGCGGCGCAGTGGATGGAAGGTCATCCCCGATCCGTCGCTGACGGTCTTCCATGTGGGCGGAGGAACGCCGCAGTTGACGCGCAAACGCATCCTGCGTTGGTATAAGTGCCGCTGGTATCTGCTGCGCAAGCATGGGCTGATCAAATCGCCGGGGCTTGCCCGCGCTTTGATCCTGGCCCGCCTGCATGTGGAGAAGCTGCTGCTGCAGATTTTCGGACGATTCCGTTATAAGAATCCCGAAGTCTATGCCGACAAAGTCATCGGGCGGCAGGATCTGATCGACTACTGCCGGGATAATTATCGGTAACTTCCGACTAAGTGGAAAGCTGACGGAGCGAAAGCCCGGCGCCCGAGATTACTCTTGTTCGCTCGCGCTATATTGAAGCCAAAAGCGGCGACCAAAGAAAGCTCCCACGATCAGTGCGCAGACTAAGCCGAAGCTAAACCCAATCTTGAAGCAAGATTCAACGGCCGATTCGGGGCCGGCGAAACCGGTAAAGATAAGGCTATAGGTGATGGTGAATCCAACAAACAGCCAAATGGCCAGCATCGCTAAAACAGTGCCAGCAAGGCGTAACGCGAATTTAGCGGCCTCAGACATAGGAGTTATGCCAAAACGCGCAAGCCGGTCGACGCCGCTTGCTCATGAGCATGATAACTCGAACGAACCAGCGGACCGGATTCGACGTGGCGGAATCCCATCTTCAAGGCTTCCGTCTTCAGTTCGGCGAATTCCTTCGGTGTGTAAAGGCGCGCCATGGGCAGGTGATCCTTCGAGGGGCGAAGATACTGGCCGATGGTGAGGATGTCGCAATTGACCTTCGCCAGATCGCGGAAGACTTCCAGCAGCTCGACGGTTTCTTCACCGAGACCGACCATGACCCCTGACTTGGTGATGCCCTTGGGGTTCAGCTCTTTGGCGTATTCAAGCAGGCGCAGGGTGCGCTCGTAGCGCGCGCCGGAGCGGACGACGCGATAGAGACGCGGCACCGATTCGGTGTTGTGATTGAGCACTTCGGGCGCGGCGTCGACCACGATCTTGATGGCTTCGGGATTGCCCTGAAAGTCGGGGATGAGCACTTCGACGTGGCAGTCCGGAGCCTGCTTGCGGATCTCGTCGATGACCATGGCGAAGGCGCGTGCGCCCCCCACCAGATCGTCATCGCGATTCACGCTGGTAATGACGGCATGCTTCAGGCCAAGTATTGCTACAGCCTCTGCAACGCGGCGCGGCTCGTCAAAATCGATGGCGTCGGGGCGGCCCTTGGGGACGGCGCAAAATCCGCAGCGGCGGGTGCACGTGTTGCCCAGCATCATGAAGGTCGCCGTCTTGTGCTGCCAGCACTCGCCGATGTTGGGGCAATGGGCGCTTTCGCAGACGGTGTGCAGTCCCAGCGAGCGAGCCAGGCGCTTGAGGTCGTGGTAATTTTCGCCGCTGGGAGCGCGAGCCTTGAGCCATTCCGGCTTGGGCGCCGGGGCTTTGCGGGCCGGTTCGATCTGGATGAGGTCCATCACCCCTTTATTTTACGCGGAGAGCGCATGGGCCGTATCAAGGGATGGGTTCGATGGCGGCCAATCGCGAATGGAGTGCCATACTGGATGCGACTTTCTCGAGGCCATCGGTGTTCGATCGAATTGTGCGCAACTGGGTCTACGGCGGCTTTCTAGGCGGCATCCTGCTGGCTGCCTTGACGCCTGTGCTGGCGCGGCAATGGCCGTCCTGGCTGACCGCCGTCTGGCTCCTGCTGCCCTTGTACATGGTTCACCAGTATGAAGAGTTCGACGACGATCGCTTCCTGCGTTTCGTCAAGGAGCGGATCGGCAAAGGGAAAGGGCTGCTGAGCCATTCGGCAGTCTTTGTGCTCAATGTCTTTGGCGTGTGGGGGATTCTTGGGGTCGCGTTCTGGCTGGCGGCAACGGTGCGGCCCGGTCTGGGACTGATGGCGGTGTACCTGGTGCTGGTGAACGCGCTGGTGCATATCATGGCGGCGCTGGTGTTGCGTGTCTACAATCCTGGCCTGCTGACGGCGGTGCTGGGCTTTGCCCCACTGGGCGTTTGGGGATGGCTAAAGCTGCAGGCGGCAGGCGCGAGTGGGCGCGACCATGCTCTGGGGCTCGCGCTCGGCGTGGGGGCGCACCTTGTCATTCTCGGATACAGCCGGGCTCACCTGCTGCGGCAAAGGCAAATCGCCGCTTCGTAAGTCACTCGCCTTCCAGTTCTGTGAACATCAAGCGCGGCTGCCCCATCCAGAAGCGGTTGCTGGCTTGGGTGATCAGCCCAGGCGCCCGATGTTGCATGCGGCTTCGCGCCTCCCAGAAAGGGCCGACAAGGCGAAGGGCGACAGGCAGCCGGGCATAGAGCCGGGGCAGTCTTGCACCTGCCCGAGCGGCGGAAGCCTGGATGGATGAATCAAAGGGCAGCTCGAATTCGCGGCGCAGACGCTCCGGCATCCATGCGGCTGTGAGGTCGCGATACCATGCCGGCACGGGGACCCAGGAGCCGCGACCGTGCAGAACCCTGTAGGCCAGTTCGCGGGAGAGCGCGTTGACGCCGAGGCGATCGGAATTCACCATGTCGTCAACGTAGGCTTGAAAGGCGTTCCAATCCGGCGGCAGGACTTCGGCGGGGATGCCAAACAGAGCCGCCATGGTCTTGCTTTCGATGTAATACGTCTCGCGCTGCTGCTGCGGCAGGTGTAAGACAGCGTCATACGCCATCACCGCGCTGTCAACCAGCGTTGCAAATACCCAGATCAGCGCGTGCATTTCATTCGCCTGGTACGGAGAGCCCTCTGCATAACCGGCCACCGGCGCGGGCAGGCCGCCGCGGATGCGAGTATGCAGCCGATACAGCGAGCGCGACGCGGCAAGCGCCTGACCTCGGCTGCCGAAAACCATGGTGAAGACCACGCGGAAGGTGTTGTGGAAGCGGGCCAGCGGGTCGTTGCGCAGGTTGGAATGCTGATCGAGCGCCGCAGCCACCCAGGGATGGGCAAGCTGCAGCAGCGAGGCCCTTCCTGCGCCGAGAAACAAGGCCGACTCGCGATTGATCTTCCAGGTGATTGAATCCGGCCCGAAGATGCCTGCGCGTGGGTCAACCGTCGTTTCGGCGACGCATTGCCAGAGGCTCTCGATGGCCGCCCGGGAGACGGGTTGCGAAGGAAGATCCATTCTCAGCAAGTTTAATTCTGTAATCGAGGATCCGGGATAGGGTACAGTTTGATGATCCTGCACATCGCCAGTCCGGAGTTCCCCATGGCCGACGACATGAAACCGAACGATTCGCCGGCCAAGAAAATCATGGGCTGGGTTGGAACGACGTCAGCCTTGATTGGCCTAAGCGCCAGCATCCTGGGCGGGGTGCGCTGGTTTGAGAACCGCCATGCACAGCAGGCGGAACTGGCTGCAAAGATGGCTGTCGCACAGAAGCAGGCTAGCGTGGGCGATTACCTGGCCTCGGTTCGCAGTTACGACGCAATTCTGACAGATCATCCGCTCAACCCGTCCGCCTTGCAGCAGCAATTGAGCGTGACCATGACCTGGGTCGAAAATTTCGAAGTGACAGGGGCCGATAATCAGAGCATCGACGCGACGGCAGCGGCTGAGTTGGACCAGATCTTCCAGATTCTCGATGCCGGGTTGAGCCGAACCAAGGGCGTGGAAGCGGCCGATGTGCAAGCGCATCTCGGTTGGGCGCACTGGCTCAACCAGCACATCGCCGAACGCGAATTTGGCCACGTTGCCGAACAGAACCTGCGCGCAGCGCTGCAGGTCGATCCGACCAACGTGTATGCGAACGCCATGTTGGGCAACTGGATGCTCCAGAACGGCGGAGATCGGACTGAAGCGGTCAACCACTTCCGCACCGCAGTGGCTACGGGCAAGGTGCGACCCTTCGTAAGGCGCTTTGAGATAGGCGGGCTATCTCATGACGAGGGTCCACTGCTGCCTGAGTTATTTCGGACAGCCAATGAGATGCGCAAAGATGGCGAGCCGCTCGACGATCTGAGCCGCAGCCGTGTCCTGTATTACTGCCTGAACCCCCCGTTTACAGAGGAAGAGACACTTTCAGCGGTGCTTACTTCCGTGGCGGAAGATGATGCGTGGAAGACCTATCAATGGCTCGTTGCAGGCCTCGAGCCAAAACGGCCGCAAACGACAAGCGACTACATCCACGCCACGCTACTCAGGGTTTCAGGGCATAAAAGCGAAGCGCTCGCGGTCTATCGCACGTTGCTGCACAACGACAATTCATATGGCCGGATTGCAGAACTGGCCGGCAAGCAGATCGCCGACCTTACGAAAAACTAGGCTTTTTATTTCGCTGCGACGGCCATGGCTTTGGCGGGCTCGGCAACAGGCGCGGGCGTCGCCGGAGTCGATTTGCCCATCACGTAATGGTCGTACCAGGCCAGCCAGCGTTCGTAGCGATCGCGAATGAAGCTGGGCCGGGTAAAGCCGTGGAACTGGCCGGGATAGACGATGAGTTCGGTCGGGATATGCAGCGACTTGAGCGCCTGGTACATCTGTTCGCCGCCGATGATGGGCACGTTGAAGTCGTTGGTGCCGCCCATGTAAAGGGTTGGCGTGTGCATGCGCTTGTCGGCTTCGAGCAGAGGGTAGCTGAGCTTGAGGTAGAGGTCGCGGGCTTTCCACGGCACGCCGAGTTCGTTGTCATACTGCAGGATGTACTGATCGGCTCCGTAATACGAGAGTGGGGCGGCCGAGCCCGCGCCGCTGATGGCGGCTTTGAAGCGGTTGTCCGAAGCCGTCGTGTAGTCGGTGAGGATGCCGCCGTAGCTCCAGCCGCCGATGCCCAGCTTGTTGGGATCAGCCACGCCCATCTTCACCACTTCGTCAACGGCGCCGAGCAGGTCGATGACTTCGAGATGGCCCCAGTCGGCGAAGATGGCTTTGGCATAGTCCTGGCCGCGGCCGGAACTGCCGCGGTAGTTCACGTTGATTTCCGCGTAGCCGTGGGCCGCGAACCACTGCCGTTCAAAGGCGAAGCTATGGCCATCCTGGCCGTTGGGTCCTCCGTGAATAAAGAGGATGGTGGGCACCTTGTCGCCCTGCTTGTAGCCAACGGGCTTGGTGAGCAGGCCGTGAACCTCCGTGCCGTCTTTGCTGTGCGAGGTGAAGTCTTCCGTGGGCACCAGGATCAGTTCGGCCAGCAGCGCATCGTTGACGCCGGTGATCTTTCGCAACGAGGTCCCCTCGAGCGCAAAGACTTCGCCGGTGTGGGTGTCGTCCTGGTGGATGACGGCGATGTGGCCGCCAACGCATTCAATTGCGGAAGTCGTTCCGGCCTCGGAGAGCAGGCGATGGGCGCCGGTGCCGTTGATTTCGACCTCGGCCGGATACTCCGACCGGTCGTCGTTGACCAGGTAAATCAGCTTGCCATCGGGAAGGAAGCAAGGCTGGCTCGCGCTGCGATCGAGCTTCGAAGCAGGATAGGTTGCCTTGCCCTCCAGCGTGACCAGCGCGGGCTTGGCCTGGCTGTAGGCGCCGAGTTCAGGAGTGGCGCCCTGGGTATAGGCGATGGTTTTCGAGTCGGGCGACCAGGCCAGGCGGCCGCCGTCGGGACCGGCCCAGGAGGTCAGCTTCTTCGCGGCCGAGCCGGGCTTGGACGCAGCGACAAACACGTCGTTGTTGTCGGTGCGATCCGGGTCTTCGTCGTGATTCGAGACGTAGGCGATCCACGCGCCGTCGGGTGACCACTGGGCGTTTTCTTCGTCTACATTTTTGTCGGTGGTCAGCTTTTCGAGTTTCTGCGAGGCAATTTCGTAGAGGTAGAGAGCCTGGCGCTGATCGTTGCCCAGGTAGCCGTGAATGTCCTGCTTGAAGTGATAGCGGTCAATCACGATGGGCTTGGGCGGCGCTGGAGGCTTGCCTTCTTCGGCATCCGGTTCCGTTTTGGGTTCAAGAGAGAGCAGCAGGCGCTTGCTGTCGGGCGACCAGGCATAGTCCTGCAACTCCCAGCCGGTAATGCCGGTGAACTGTTCCGCTTCGCCGCCCATGCGGTTCAACACCCACACCTGGGTGCCTTTGGCTTTGCCGGGGCGCGAAGACAGGAAAGAAATGTACTTGCCGTCGGGGCTGAACTGAGGCCGTGAAGCCCCCTCCTTGCCAAAGGTAAGCTGCATGGCCGAAGAGCCATCCCAGCGCTGCATCCAGAGATCGGAGTGATTCTTGTCCTCCTTGGTATCGGCGCGGGAAACGGAGTAGATCAGCCACGCACCATCGGGAGAGAGGGTGGGGCTGCCAACACGCGCGATTTTGGCCAGGTCGTCGAGCGAAATGGTTCGTTTGGCGGAAGTTTCCGCTGCCGCGCTGATCGTCGTAAGCAGCAGGGCGGCAAGGAAAAGGCTGAGCGACGCAAATTTGAGACGGCGGGAAACAGGGGAAAGGCTCGAAGGGCGCATTTCCGGAGCTTAGCATCGGCTGCCAGCGAGTGGAGCAGGAAATTTAACCGAATGGACGGCTGACTCTACGACAAAGGCTTGCGGCCTGCTCGATCCTGCAATAATGACAGAGGGAAAGGTGGTTTCCGTTGCAATTTGTTTCGGTTCGCATGGCGATGTTCGCCGCTGTCTTGGGGCTCTCGCTCACGGTTGGGTGCAAGGCGCAGGACGCCGCATCGAAGGCTATTCAGGATCCTGCCCTGGAGCGCAAGATCGATGTGCTCGTTCGTGGCAAGTTCAACATACCCGCCGAGTACGTCTTGATGCTGGGAACCCGCAAAGCGAGCAACATCCCCGGCTACGACACGCTGCAGGTGACCGTATCCCGCGATGGACACTCGACGCCGATCGACTTTCTTATCTCGACCGACAACAAGTCCCTGGCGCGGTTGGAAACCTTTGACCTGACCAACATCCCGGCGCAGAACATTTCCATCGCGAATCGTCCCATCCGAGGCAATCCTGAAGCCAAGGTGACGGTGATCAACTTCGACGACCTGGAGTGCCCATACTGCGCGCGCATGCACCAGGAGCTGTTTCCGCGCACCTTGGAGCGCTACAAGGACACGGTTCGCTTTGTGTACAAGGATGACCCGCTGACCGAGATTCATCCCTGGGCGCTGCATGCGGCCGTCGATTCGGGATGTCTTGCCGACCAGAACGGCAGCGCCTACTGGGGTTATGTGGATTACATGCATGCGCACGGGCAGGAAGTTACCGGAGAAGATCGCAATGTTCAAAAGAGCTATGCCGTGCTGGATAAGATAGCCAGGGAGCAGGGCAAGATCTTTTCGCTGGATGCGGCCAAGCTCGATGCCTGCCTGACCAAGCAGGACGATGCGGCGGTTCGCGCGTCGATGAAGGATGCGGATGCGCTGGGGATTGAAGGCACTCCGTACCTGTTTGTGGATGGCGAAAAGATCAACGGCGCGCTGCCCGCGGAACAGGTCTGGATGGTGATCGATCGCGCGCTGCGCGCGGCCGGCGTGCAGCCTCCGCCGCCGCCCGCGGCGCCGATGCCGACTCCGACCTTAAACAATTAGCAAAAGGCGTGGTTCCGGTCCGTCTATCAAGCTCGACGAGTTATCCTGATTGCTTAGGGTTGCGTCGAGTTGCCGGCCAGCCAGGAGATTTCAGGTTGTCTTGTACTCATCGAAATGTTATCCGTGTTCGGCATGCCAGTGTGCTCAATCTATCCACGGTGCTGCTCGGCGCAAGCTTATTATCGTCCGTTGTCATCGGCTGCAAGCCGGCTCCGTCGCCGGAAGTCATGGCTACGGTGAACGGCAAGCAGATCGTGCAGGCCGATCTGGATCGTATCTACAAGCAAAGCCTGGGAGACTCCGCGCAGGCGCCTTCGAAAGAAGAGGCAGAACTGCAGCGGCTGAACATTCTTCACCAGATGATTCAGGAAGAGATTGAGCAGCAGCGCGCAGCCAAGTTGAACCTGGTGGCGACGGACGAAGAAGTCGACGCCAAACTCACCGACATGAAGGTTCCGCTGACGCAGGAAGAGTTTGACCGCCAGCTGAAAGAGAAGAATCTCACCCTGGACGATCTGCGCAAGGAGATTCGCAGAACCCTGACCAGGAACAAACTGGTGAACAAAGAGATCGAATCCAAGATCAACATCACCGATGCCGAGATCAGCAACTACTACAACGCTCACAAGAGCGGCTTCAACCTGATTGAGCCTGACTATCACCTGGAACGCATCATTGTTACCAATGAGCCCGCGCAGCAGACCACCAACCTGCAAAACAATAAGGCGACCAACGACGCTGATGCCAGGAAGAAGATGCAGATGCTGCGCAATCGCCTGGACAGCGGAGAAGACTTCAGTTCGGTAGCGGCGCGGTTTTCAGAGGATCCGAACAGCAGCAGTAATGGCGGAGACCTGGGCTTTGTGCCCGACTCCAATCTACGGGTCGATCCGCTGGTCTACGACGCGATCACCAAGCTGAAGGCGGGGCAGACGACCGACACATTACCGATCTATCGCGTCGAAGGGTCCAACAAAAAAGTGGTCGGTTACCAGATCTTCCTCTTGCTGGAGAAGCGGCCGGCAGGTCAGCGCGAATTGAACGATCCTCGCGTGCAGAACGGCATCCGCCAACAGCTGCGCAACAGTCACGCGCAACTGCTTGAGAATGCCTACTCGGAAATGTTGTACAACGAGGCGAAAATTCATAACTACCTGGCGGAGCAGATCTTGCGCGACGGCGGCAAGTAAGCGGCGATCGATTCGGCTGTTCAATGGCGATGTCAGCGTAACGCCATTTTGGAAGACCCAGGACAAATCTGCCTTGGGTCTTTTGCGTGTGACGCGTGTGTGGGCAGAATGGCTGATGATATGGCCGCGCATCCCATAGCGGTTGCTGATCCCATGCTCGCTCATCCTTGGGAAAAGCCCTTTAATGTCGCGGCGCGCGGACTCAAATCCTAGCACCCACAAACAGAAAAGCCTCCCCAAAGGGA
>CAILBQ010000728.1 GCA_903832475.1 uncultured Acidobacteriota bacterium
AGGCCCTCGCCGAAGTCTTCGCTTCCATCGGACTCATCCCCGCCTTCCGCTACGAAAAATGGCGCACCGAATGGGAAGATTCTCAGATCGACCCGCCCGCCCATTGCGTCATCGATGAGACCCCCCTCGGTATCTACGCAGAACTCGAAGGCCCTGCCAATTGGATCGACCGCCTCACCGTCCAGCTCGGCATCGCTCCCGACCAGCAGCTTACCCTCAGCTACGGCCGCCTCTTCGAGCAGTGGAAAGAAGAAACCGGCAGCACTGCGCAAGACCTCACCTTCGCCGCTGTCCAGCAAGCCCAGCCCCGCTAAAAATTTACCTTAGGATCAACTCATCTTCCCATCGCACCAGTCGATACATCCGGCAGGCGACCCTTCGCCCCGGATGGTCCACCATGGCATCAGCTCTCTCTGCCGGTCCTGCACGCAGATTTTCGCGATTCTTCTCCGCCTGGGCCTCCATGGCCGCGTTGGCCCTGGCTTTCCTCTGCGTCCTGCCGAGTCATGCGTCCACTGATCGTGCCATCAAACAGCGCGTCGCCCCTGTCTATCCTGAACTCGCCAAACGCATGAAGGTCAGCGGCCTCGTCAGGGTCAGCGCCACCGTCGCCCCCGACGGCACCGTTTCCGCCACCAAGGTCGTCAGCGGCAACCACATGCTCTCCGGAGCCGCTGAAGATGCAGTCCACAAGTGGCGCTTCGTGCCCGCCGACAGTGAGTCCACCGTAGAAGTCGACGTCAACTTCGCCCTGGCTCAGTAAACCACCCAGAAGTTCTGAGTCGACTCGCGCTACGCCTCGACCCCGTGGCACTTCTTGAATTTCTTTCCCGACCCGCAAGGGCAGGGATCGTTGCGTCCCACCTTCGTGCCCGTATGCCGCTGCGCCGGCTCGCTGCTGCTCGGCGAACCGGCAAACCGCGCCGCCTCCAGCTCGCGCTGCTTCTTGCGCTCGAACTCCCGCTCCAGCGCGTCGATCGTCGTCGAAGGGGCGCGCGTCGGCACCGCGATGGGTATCTCCTTCACAGCCGTCCGCGTAGCGGCGACACTTGCCGGCGCCGGCAGCGCCGCGCTCTCCACCGGAGGCGCCGCCGGAATCTCCCGCGACCGCAATTCCTGCTCGATCGCCGGAGCCTCCGAAAACGGCTGTCCGTCCGGCCCTACAATCTGCATGCGGAACAGGAACCGAACCGTGTCTTCCTGGAAGCGCGTCATCATCGCTTCGAACATCTCAAACGATTCCTTCTTATAGGCCACCAGAGGATCTTGCTGCGCATAGCTGCGCATGCCGATCCCTTCCTTCAAATGGTCCATCTCCAGCAGGTGCTCTTTCCAAAGCCCATCCAGCACAGACAGCATCACCATCCGCTCGTGATACCGCATCGCTTCCTTGCCCAGGATGCGTTCCTTGGTCTCGTAATCCGTTTTAAGCTTCTCGTAGATGGCATCGCCTAGCTCATGCCGCGTCAGCACCAGCGGATCGAGGCCTTGCGCCTCCAGGTCAAACCCAAACTGGCCCACGAGCCGTTCCTTCAGTCCCTTGATGTCCCATGCCTCCGGATGCGCCTTCTCCGGCGCAAACGTGTCCAGCATCGATCCCAGAATCCCGGAAAGGTAATCCTCAAGAATCAGCTCCCGCTGCTCGACCGCCAGCAGCAGCTGCCGTCGCAGCCCGTACACCGCCTCGCGCTGCTTGTTCATCACGTCGTCGTACTCGAGAATGTGCTTTCTCGACTCGAAGTTCTGCGCCTCAACCGCCTTCTGCGCGCCCTCAATCCTCTTCGAAATCATGTTCGACTCGATCGGCACGCCCTCTTCCATGCCCAGCCGCTCCAGCAGCGTCGAAACCCACGCCTTCGCAAAGATCCGCATCAGATCGTCTTCCAGCGACAGGTAGAACCGCGATGCTCCCGGATCGCCCTGTCGTCCCGCGCGGCCTCTAAGCTGGTTGTCGATGCGTCGCGACTCGTGCCTCTCCGTTCCCAGGATGAACAGCCCGCCCGCCGCCACCACGGCCAGGTGATCCTGTTGCGTCTCTTCCGCATGAACGGCATTCACCTCCGCCCACTGCGGCTCGGGTACTTCGAATTCCTGCCCCTGGTAGTAAAACCTCAGAAATCCGGCCGGCGCCATCGGATTGATCGCACCCTCCGCCGCACTGATCGCCCTGGCGAGCCCCTTCTTCACCAGCTCCTGCCGGGTCAGAAAGTCGGCATTGCCGCCCAGGACGATATCCGTACCGCGCCCGGCCATGTTGGTCGCGATCGTCACCATGCCCAACCGTCCGGCCTGTGCGACAATCTCTGCTTCCTTCTCATGGAACTTCGCGTTCAGCACGACGTGCCGCACGCCCTTGCGCTTCAAAATCTCCGAC
>CAILBQ010000729.1 GCA_903832475.1 uncultured Acidobacteriota bacterium
CGAATGGCAAAGAATGTTGGCAAGGTAATTCAGGTATCGGGTCCCGCGGTGGACGTGCAGTTTGAAGAGACGCACATGCCGCCGATCTACGAGGCGCTGCGTGTGACCAGCGAGGGCTTCACCGTGCCCACGCCGATTGACGTGATCCTAGAAGTGCAGCAGCATCTGGGCGAAGGCCGAGTGCGCACCGTGGCCATGACGTCGACAGAAGGCATGGTGCGCGGCATGAACGCGCTCGATCTGGGCAACATGATCACCGCGCCGGTGGGCCGTGAGACGTTGGGCCGCGTGCTCAACGTGGTCGGTGAGCCGGTCGACGAGCTTGGTCCGATTGGCGAGAAGCTGCGCAAGCCGATTCACCGTCCTGCACCTTCGTTCGAAGAGCAGTCGACGCGAGAAGAAATGTTCGAGACGGGCATCAAGGTCATTGATCTGATCCAGCCGTTTTTGAAGGGCGGCAAGATTGGTCTGTTCGGCGGCGCGGGCGTGGGCAAGACCGTCGTCATCATGGAACTGATCAACAACGTGGCCAAGAACCACGGTGGGTACTCGGTGTTTGCCGGCGTTGGCGAACGGACCCGTGAAGGCAACGATCTGTGGGTGGAAATGACGGAGTCGGGTGTCATCACGCCGGGCGATCCTTCAAAGTCGAAGGCCGCGTTGATCTACGGCCAGATGACCGAGCCGCCAGGAGCTCGTCTGCGCGTGGCGCTGACGGCGCTCACCGTGGCGGAGCACTTCCGCGACGAAGAGGGCGCGGACACGCTGCTGTTCATCGACAACATTTTCCGCTTCACGCAGGCGGGTTCCGAAGTTTCGACGCTCCTGGGACGTATGCCTTCTGCCGTCGGTTATCAGCCCAACCTGGCGACGGAAATGGGTGAGTTGCAGGAGCGCATCACGTCGACCAAGAAAGGTTCCGTCACCTCGGTGCAGGCCGTGTATGTGCCTGCTGACGATTTGACCGATCCGGCGCCGGCGACGACCTTTGCCCATCTGGACGCAACCACGGTGTTGAGCCGCCCGCTTTCTGAGTTGGGTATCTATCCTGCCGTCGATCCGCTGGCTTCGAGTTCGCGTATTCTCACCGCGCGCGTGGTCGGGCAGGAGCACTACGATGTGGCGCAGGGCGTGAAGCGCATTCTGCAACGGTACAAGGACCTGCAGGACATCATCGCCATTCTCGGTATCGACGAATTAAGCGATGACGACAAGATCACCGTGGCTCGCGCTCGTAAGGTGCAGCGGTTCCTGTCGCAGCCTTTCCACGTGGCGGAGCAGTTCACGGGTATCGCAGGACGCTACTGCAAGATTGCGGATACGGTTCGTTCCTTCAAGGAGATCATCGACGGCAAGCATGATGATGTTCCAGAGCAGGCGTTCTATATGAAGGGCACGATTGAAGAAGTGCTCGAGACCGCGGAGAAGATGAAGCAGACGGCGTAAAGCAGGGATCAGGGAAAAGGGATCAGGGATCAGGCAGCTTCAAGCCCAATTTCTGATCTCCGACCCCTGACCTCTGACCCCTGAGGTCATATGGCAGAAGGAAATCAGTTACGGGTACGGCTGGTGACTCCCGAGAAGATCCTGGTGGATCAGTTTGCCGATGCGGTGGAGTTGCCGGCAACTTCCGGGTATATGGAAGTGCTGTACGGGCATGCTCCGCTTCTGGCGGAGCTGGGCGCAGGCGATGTCACGCTTCACCGGGCGAGCGGCGGCGAGAATGCAGGCAATTCGGATCGCTATAACGTGAGCTGGGGATTTGTGGAAGTGCTGCCGGATCGCGTGACTATCCTGGCGAACGATGCGCTGGTGCCTTCCGCGATTGACGTGCCGCGCGCGCAGCAGCAGTTGAAGCATGGGCAGGATCTTTGGAACCAGGCCGGCGACAGCGAAGAAGCCTATGCCAAGGCCGAGCATGTAATCAATGAAGCTGAGGCCAAGCTGGCCAGTGCGGGCAGCAAGAGTTAGTCGCACCTGGCGCCAACGTGGAAGGCCGTACTCGAATTTCGGGTGCGGCCTTTTTGTTTTGGCGGCTATCCGGAGCCTCGCTTTTCTTATCCCTCGGCGGAGGTGGCGGGTTTTCCATCGGATGGATAAGCCTGCCCAACGATGCGAAGAAGTTGCGCCCAGACTTGTTCTGAGCTGAGCGGGGTGATGGTTCGTTCCACGAACAATTCGGGAGAGCGTTCGACCAGGTCCTGAGCCAGTTCGCCGAGGGTGCGAACGGGAAATTCGAGGACCAGGGGCTGGGTGGCTACGAACAGGGAGCGGTACGTGATCAGGCCGGCGAAGACGGAGACAAGCAGCGGTGGAAACCAGAGCAGGCCGCTGGGGCGAGTGAAGAGCACCATACCGACGAACACCCCGACGGCGGCCAGGCCGGTGGCGATGCGGATGGCGTCGCGCAACCAGCGGAAGGGCCGAAGCGGCGGCAGGTCCAGTGCGGTCAAGGCGGCCAGGTGCTTCCATTCTTCGGTGCGCGAGACTATCGGGAAAATAGAAGCAAGACGCGTGGACGGCCGAAGCGCTGCGTGCTTGCGCGAGCTCCCGCTTTGTAAGGCTTGGCGGAGGCGGTGAAAGGGAATGGCCGGCGATGGCGTTGGCTGGGTTTTCAATTCGATGAGGATAAGCCGGTAGAGATCGTCGACGGTTTTGGCGGTGTCAAGGTCAGAATCGGGCAACACCACGCCGAAGGCCTCTTCCAGGCGCTGGATCAGAGGAGGATCGGGGAATTCGACGATCTCTCCGCCACGCAGATCTCGATGTTCCGATGTATCCATGCCTCCATGATCCTTCATCCGAACGAGGAGTGGGAATGCGACCGAGTCCGAACGCATTCCATAGGGCTCGTTACCAGGGGGATAACGAGTAGTCTGTTAAGGAGCGAAACGGGGAGACGGCCGGTGGCTGGCAACCCTACAATGACCGAGGTAGAGATGGTACAGCAGAAGACAAATCGGGTATTTGAGGTGGCGTGTCCGGAGTGTTCGGCGATGCTGCAAATCGATGCGCAGACGGGTGCGCTGATCAGTCATACGCCGGCGCCGCGCAAGCGCACGTTTGAAGACCTGGCGACGGCAGCAGCAGCGATGAAAGAGCAGGACGAGCGCAAGGAATCCATCTTCCGGCAGTCGATGGAAGCGGAAAAGAACAAGGAAGACCTGATGGAGAAGCGGTTCGCCGAGGCGCTGCGCAAGGCCAAGGATGCTCCGGAAGGCAAGCCGTTCAGAGAATTTGATTTGGACTAGAGCTTTCTGCGCGGAGATAGCATCCAACTGCCTCAGGAAGAATTCAGGAGAAGACTTATGGTTTCAGTTCCGATCGATCGTTCCGGATATCCCACTGCGTATTCCAACCTGTCGCCGGCCGCTGGGTCTGCGTCTTTGCCGGCCCCGGCGCAAGGCAAGCACAATGACTGGACGCACCTGGTATCCGCGGGTTCCGTGGTGGCAGGCGGAGTGCTGATGGTGACCGGGCACAAAAAAGCCGGCCTGGCGGTTGCCGCGCTGGGAACGGTGCTTGCGCTGCTGGACGAACCGGAAGCGGTCGAAACCTGGTGGCGCAACCTGCCAAAGTACCTCGACGGCGCGCAGGATCTGCTGGAGAAGGTGGATCACTACCTGGGTGAAGCGTCGACGCAGGGACAGCGATTGAAGTCGATTCTGCACCGCTAGGCGATTTTCAGGATCGGCGGCGAGGGAGGCGTGGCTTCTCTCGCCGTTTTGCGTTTCAAGGACTAGATGCCGAGTTGCTTGCGGCCGGCTTCGCTGATGCGATGGGCCGTCCACTTGGGTTCCCAGACCAGGTCGACTTCGACCTTGCTGATCTGCGGGATGCTTGCCAGCCGGTTGTGGACCTGCTCGAAGATGAGTCCGCTGGCCGGGCACTGCTGGGTAGTCAGGGTCATGGTGACTTTGACGCGCTGGCGGGGCAGGGCGGGCGTGGAGTGCGGGTCGGGCTCGATGGCGATGGAGTAGATGAGGCCGAGGTCGACAAGGTTGAGCTTGACTTCAGGGTCGAAGCAGTCACGCAGGGCGGTGCGGATGTCGTCTTCGGTGAGGGGCGGGAGTGGGTTGAGACGGGGCATGGTGATTTCCGAAGCTGTTCGATCCCACATCTGCCGAAACGCCGGCAGATATGGGGCACCCAGTTCTCTAGGTGCGTAAGTCTGTGATGAGTGGATTCAG
>CAILBQ010000730.1 GCA_903832475.1 uncultured Acidobacteriota bacterium
GGCCTCACCGTCTGGGGCTCGCTGCAATGCCCCTTCTACGTCCATCGTTCCCTGACCGCTGTCTTTGACTTGCACGCCGAGAAAGTCCGCGTCATCCAAACCGACACCGGCGGAGCTTTCGGCGGTAAGGAAGATTACCCCTCCATCCTCGCCGCCCATGCCGGCCTCCTTGCCAAAAAGGCCGGCCGGCCCGTCAAGATCGTCTACGACCGCATGGAAGATCTCGCCGCCACGCCCAAACGCCACGCCTCGCGCGTCCGCCATCGCACCGCGGTCGATGCCGCCGGAAAGCTGCTCGCCATGGACATTGAGGTGGCCACCGACGGCGGTGCCTACGCCACCCTGTCCTCCACCGTCCTCTCCCGCGCCACCCTCCACTCAACCGGCCCCTACGTCTGCCCCAAAGTGCGCATCCGTTCCCGTGCCTGGGCCACCAACACCGTCCCCGCGGGAGCCTTCCGCGGCTTCGGTGCGCCGCAGTCCATCTTTGCCATCGAGCGCCACATGGACCAGATTGCCCGCGCCGTCGGCATCGATTCCGTAGAGATCCGCCGCAGAAACTTCCTTCACGACGGCGACACCACCGCGACAGAACAAGTCATGGTCGAGCCCGTCATTCTCGATGCCCTGCTCGCTCGCGCCCTCGCCGAAAGCAAATACCAAGAAAAACGCGCCCAGTTCGCTCGCAGCAACCCCCGCAGTCCCATCAAGCGCGGTCTCGGCCTGGCTTCCTTTTTCCACGGCTCGGGATTCACCGGCTCTGGCGAGCGCTACTTGAATTCCCTCGCCGGCCTGGACGTAACTCCGCAAGGCAAGGTCCGTGTCCTGGTCTCCAGCACCGAGTTCGGCCAGGGCACCAACACCATCCTCACCCAGATCGCCGCCGAAGCCCTCGGCATCCATTACGACGACGTCGAGATGGGTCCGCCCGATACCGGCATCGTTCCCAACAGCGGTCCCACCGTCGCCTCCCGCACCTCGATGGTCGTCGGCCGCCTCATCGAACGCGCCGGCAAGCAGCTCATCGCCTTGCTTCAAACGAACGCAGCACTCGAAACCACATACAGCTCCGCGCAATTCTTCACCGCCTGTGAGCGCTATCGTCAGCAGCACGATAAGGTCGAATCCATGTGCCGCTACGAAGCCCCGCCCAACATCTTCTGGGACGACCAGAAATATCGCGGCGAAGCCTATCCTGCCTACGCCTGGGCCGTCTACGTCGCCGAAGTCGCCGTCGACACCACCACCTACTCGGCGGAAGTCACCAACTTCACCGCCGTGCAGGAAGTCGGCCGCGTCCTCAATCCCGTTCTCGCAGCCGGCCAGATCGAGGGCGGAGTCGCCCAGGCCATCGGCTACGCGCTCTACGAAAAGGTCCTGCTCAAAAACGGCCACATGATCAACAACCAGATGACCAACTACATCATGCCCACCGCGCAGGACGTTCCACCCATCGAAGTCTTTTTCGAAGAAATCCCCTTCGCCTACGGCGCATACGGAGCAAAAGGCATCGGCGAACTTCCCCACGACGGCCCCGCCCCCGCCATCCTGAATGCCATCCAGGACGCAACCGGCGAAAACTTCGCCACCATCCCCCTCCTGCCCGAAGACATGTTCATGCGCGCCATCTCTCGCGCCTCCGTTCCGGAGACCTCCGTCGTATGACAGCTTCCCCCATAAAAATTCAGCTCCTCATCAACGGCCAGAGCGAGATCGTTTCCGTGCCCCCCATGAAGCGGCTGCTCGATGTCCTGCGCGAGGATCTTCATCTCACCGGGACCAAGGAAGGCTGCGGCGAAGGCGAATGTGGCTCCTGCTCGGTCCGCATGAATGGCAGGCTCGTCAACAGTTGTCTCGTCCCGGTCCTGCAAGCTCAAGGCGCCCACATCCAGACCGTGGAAGGCCTTGCCATCGATGCTGAACTCCATCCTCTGCAAAAAGCTTTCCTCGAATGCGGAGGCGCCCAGTGCGGCATCTGCACGCCCGGCATGCTCATGGCCGCTACCTGCCTGCTCGAGCACAATCCGCACCCCAGCCTCGAAGAAATCCGCGAAGGCTTGGCTGGCAATCTCTGCCGCTGCACCGGCTTCGTAAAAATCTTTGAAGCCGTCACCCGCGCTGCCGCCATGCAATCATCCTCCGTCGCAAAAGGACACCCCTGACGTGCGCGGAAATGCCGAGTCCCATGAATTCATCCGCGCCGCCGATCTGCTCGATGCCTTGCGCCGCCTGAACGACGCGCCCGGCGCGTGGACCCCAATCGCCGGCGGCACAGAGCTCATGGTTGCTCACGCCGCAGGCCGCCTCACTTCCCCGCGCCTCATCAGCCTGTGGGGCCTGCCGGAACTGCAATTCATCGAATCGACAGACGAGTCCCTTTCCATCGGCGCCGGAATCACCTTCGGTGACATTCGCCATCATGCTCTGATCCACGCAGAGTTTCCCCTTCTGACCCGCGCCGCGAGTTGGATCGGCGCCATCGCTAATCAAAATCGTGCCACCCTCGCTGGCAACATCGTCAACGGATCGCCCGCCGCCGACGCTCCTCCCGCCCTGCTCGTCTACGACGCTGAGATCGAGCTTGTCTCCCTGCGCGGCAAACGAAAGATTCCCTACGCGGACTTCCATCTCGGCTACAAACGCAACGTCCTCGCGCCCGATGAACTGGTCTTCGCCCTGCATCTTCCACGTCGCTTTCAAAAGCACGCGCAATACCTGCGCAAAGTGGGCGCCCGCAGAGCCATGGCTATCACCAAGGTCGCGCTCGCAGGCACCGCTCTCCTCAAGGAAGGAACCATAGGAGAAATACGCCTCGCCGCCGCCAGCGTTGCGGACCGCCCCGTCCGCCTTCTCGCCACCGAGGCCCTGCTCCTGGGCAGCACCCTTTCACGCGAACTGCGCAACCTTGCCCGCGAATGCCTGCTGCACGAAGTCAAACCCATCGACGATATCCGTTCCTCGGCCGACTATCGCCGTCACGTCGCGGCCAATCTGCTCGACGAATTCCTTCTTCAATTGCAGCCAGCAACGGCCCACGAGGAAACCGCATGAATGCCATCCTCGCCGCATGGAATCAATTGAGCGCCGACGAAGCCTCTTCGCAACTAAAGCATTGCTGCACGTCTTCCCGATGGGCGCAGAACCTCTCCGCCATGCGCCCTTTGCCCGACGAAGAATCCATCTATGCAGCATCCGACTCAGTCTGGGCCACCATGCTCGAACCCGACTGGATGGAAGCCTTCGCGGCCCACCCTCGCATCGGCGAAAAGAAAGTCCAGGCTACGGAGCAATCGAAACAATGGTCGCTTCAGGAGCAGGGCTCGGCGGAATATGCCGAAGCCGAAATCAAACAAGCCATGGCCGAAGCAAATCGTCGCTATGAGCAAATCTTCGGATTCACCTATATTGTTTGTGCGACCGGAAAGACGCTCCCGGAAATGCTGAATATACTGAATGCTCGACTCCAGCATGACCGCGCCACCGAACTCGCCCAGGCCGCCGAACAACAGCGGCAAATTACCCAGATCCGGCTCCGAAAGTGGTTAAATCCATGAGCGAAATCACCACCCACGTTCTCGACGCAGTCCTGGGCAAGCCGGCATCCGGTATCGCCGTTCAACTTCATATCCTTACCCCCACAGGTTGGTCAACCGTTGCCGATGGCATGACAGACCAGGACGGCCGCTGCCGCGATCTCTGCCGCCAAAGTCAACCTGGAACCTGCCGCCTTACCTTCATCACCGCCGAATATTTTCATCGCAACAACCGCTCCAGCATCTACCCAGAAGTGGCGATTTCCTTCCTCGTGGATGGCGTCAGCCGTTACCACATCCCTCTGCTTCTAAGTGACAACAGCTACACAAC
>CAILBQ010000731.1 GCA_903832475.1 uncultured Acidobacteriota bacterium
AGCACGCTGGTCAATCTCATCCCGCGCTTCTACGATGCCAGCAGCGGCCGCATCCTCATCGACGAATACGATCTGCGCTCGCTGACCCTCGACTCACTGCGCAAGCAGATCGCCCAGGTCACACAGGAAACCATCCTCTTCAACGACACCGTGCGCCACAACATCGCCTATGGCCAGCCTGAGACCTCCAAAGACCTCGTCGAACAGGCCGCCCGCACCGCCCTTGCCCACGACTTCATCCTGCGCATGCCCCAGGGCTACGACACCGTCATCGGCGAAAAAGGCTTCCGCCTTTCCGGCGGCGAAAAGCAACGCATCGCCATCGCGCGCGCCATCCTCAAGAACGCTCCCATCCTCATCCTCGACGAAGCTACCTCCGCCCTCGATGCCGAGAGCGAATCCCTCGTCCAGATCGCCCTCGGCAACCTCATGCAGGGCCGGACGGTCGTCGTCATCGCCCATCGCTTATCGACCGTGCGCCGCGCCAACCGCATCGCCGTCATGGAAGAAGGCCGCATAACTGCCATCGGCTCCCATGAAGAGCTGCTGGCCAATTCGCCTACCTACCTCCGCCTCTACCAGCTCCAATTCGCTCACGCTTCCGATCGTCCAGCGCTGGACGCAACCTTCGTCGATCCAGCCGAGCCGGATGATGCAATTACCATGGAAGCAGGTCTTTCCTGAAACCCATGCCCAAGCCCGAATCCCCCGCCGGCGTCGTATCTTCCCAGGCCGTCTCCTCCATGACGGGCTTTGCCCGCGTCTCCGTTGAGGTCAACCCTCAGACCAACTATTCCCTGACACTGAAGAGCGTGAACCACCGCTTCCTCGACCTGCATCTGCGTCTTCCTTCCGCCTTCGATGCTCTTGAAATCGAACTGCGCCGCATTCTCAAAGATCAACTGCGCCGCGGCCACATCGAACTGACGCTCATGGTCGATCGCAGCGCCCAGCAGCGCGCCGGCTACAATCGCGAACTGGTCGCCGCCTACGTCGAAGCCTTCCAGACCGCAGCCCAGGAGTTCGAACTTCAGGGCCAGCCTGACCTCAACGTGATCCTGCGCATGCCCGGCGTCCTCCAGGCCGAGCCACGTTCCAACGGCGAAGACGCCGAAGCCATCTCTGCCAGCGTTCTCCAGCAAATCGGGCCGCTCCTCGAATCCCTCAAGACCATGCGCCAGCGCGAAGGCTCGGCACTCGCTGCCGTCCTTGAAGCCACCCTCTGCCGCATCGATGAAGCGGTGCAAGGCGTTGCCGCGCTGCGCCCCGAGGTCGAGCAGCATTACCAGCAGCGCCTCACCGAGCGTCTTGAGTCCGCAGTTGGCCCCGAAGACAGCGCCCTCGGCATCAACCGCCAGCGTCTCCTCGAAGAAGTCGCCCTGCTGGTCGAACGCAGCGACGTCTCCGAAGAAGTCGCCCGCATGGAAACTCACATTCAGCACTTCCGCGACGTGCTCGCCGCCGGCGGAGAAACCGGCAAGAAGCTCGACTTTCTCCTCCAGGAAATGAACCGCGAAGCCAACACGCTCCTCTCCAAGACAGCCGGTGTCGCCGGCAAAGGCACTCTCATCACCGAACTCGGCCTCTCCATGAAAACCGAAATCGAAAAGGCACGCGAACAGATTCAAAACCTCGAATAGCGGAGAACTGTGGACCCGATTCAACAGGGGCATTCGCCGTTTCAGCCGATAAGACTTGCAGCACCAGGAAAGACCAGGAGATCGTGGCAGGAATTCTATTCATCATCTCGGCGCCCTCCGGTTCGGGCAAAAGCACTTTGGTCAACGCATTGCGCTCCCAGGTGGGCGGCATCGACTTCTCGATTTCGTGGACTACCCGCCAGCCGCGCGGCTCCGAGCAGAGCGGCCGCGAATATCACTTCACCACCCGTGAAGAATTCGAGCGCATGGTTCAGAACGATGAATTCCTCGAGCACGCCGAGGTTTTCGGCAATTACTACGGAACCGCCCGCCGCTCTCTTCAGGAAGCCACAGAAGCTGGCCGCGATCTTCTCCTCGATATCGACGTGCAGGGTTTTCGCCAGGTCCTTAGCAAGATTCCCGACGCCGTCACTCTCTTCGTCATGCCCCCCAATCCCAAGGTGCTGCGCACCCGTCTGCGCAACCGCAGCCGCGCCGAAGGCAATGTCGACGAGGAGGAACTCGAGCGCAGGACCCGGGAAGCCAAGAAGGAAATTGAGAATTATCGCCAGTACGGTTATATTCTGGTTAACGACATACTTGATAAAGCCGTCGCTCAACTGGAAGCTATCGTCCAAGTGGAACGGATGAAACGCGATGGCAGACCGATCGACAAGCGTACCAAGCGGGAACTCGAAATCGCCGAAGAGTGCCGTGAAGCCAATTCCAGGGAACGACTCAAACCTATCCTGGAGTCTTTCGGCATCAATCCGGATTTAGACCCGGAGGGACCGCAACAGGAAGAGCTTTTCAAGTCCGACACACCAAAGACTTCGGAGGATGACGAATGACCACAGATCTGCCGATCGAGACCAAATTCGACTCCAACTATCGCAAAGTCATGGTAGCCGCCCGCCGCGCCCGCCAGATTCAGAGCGGAGCCAGTCCCCTGGTCCGCAGCCAGTCCAACAAGGCCTGCCGCCTCGCCCAGGAAGAAATCCAGGCCGGTAAGATCGCCTATGTTCACACCGGCCCTCCGCCGGAAAAGCCGACCCTCGAAGATCCAGGCATCCCCATCCTCGCCATCTGACCCCTTGAACTTCTCAGCGCCCGATCGTTGAACCACAGACCGGATTCCCCTCCGGTCCCGCATTCTATTCCTCCTCGTCACGGACCTCGCCCAGCGATCTGTATGATTGCGTTCGTGATTTTTCGGGCCCCGCCTCGAACACCGATCGTTTCATTCCACACGCTCCAAAGGAGTCATCGATGCGCATCTCTTCCTTTGCCGGCCGCTTCGCGCTTGTCGCGGCCATCGCAATTTTCGTCTTTGCCAACACAGGCCAGGCGCAAGTGATCATCGCCCACGACCCGGTCATCGGCAGCTCCAATACCGTCAGCGCGGATCCCCGCATCAACCGCATCAATCGAGAACACTGCACCGTGGATCTGTTCTCCAATCTCGAATTCGCGGACTTCAATACCAAGAACTTCACCTACACGCCCCCCGCTGGCTGTCCCGGACCCTACGCCAAGGTCATCTTCTCCGCCGACTTCACCGTCACCAAGGGCCGTCAGTACGATCGCACCGCGCAGTTCTACCTGGGCGGCGCCAACATCTACTTCGGCACCACCGCCGAGCCGCGTGCTGCCCTCAGCCCCTACTGGCACGTGGAAAATGACATCACCGAGCTTAGCTCTCTGCTCGCCACCCCGCAGGCTGGAACGGCCATCCTCGGCAACTACGCCGGCGTCTATAACGGGGTCACCTACGACGGCATCATTTATTCCAGCGCACACCTTGTCTTCTATCCCGTGTCGGACAAGTTGCAAGCGCCGCCGGTCGCCGATCTCGTCCTCGGATTGCCGGGCAACTCAGGCGC
>CAILBQ010000732.1 GCA_903832475.1 uncultured Acidobacteriota bacterium
GGCGGAGCTGGGAGGTAAGCGATGAGTTTGGATAAGGAAATGAAGATTCAGAACGGTTTGGATTTGCAATCGCGGGATGTTGAAGATTCCGAAGTTGAAATGGCTTTGCGGAACTTCCGGCAGAGTGTTCGCGGGTGGAGCGAGGTTGAATTTGCGCGGCCTCAGACGGTGCAGCCGGCGCGGCGCGGCGTGAGCTGGTGGCTGGTGCGGCATATGGGTGCGGCTTGGGCGCTGGCTGGAGTATTGGTAGTGGCGGGCGTGTCGGTGCCGGTGGGTTTGCACTTTGAACACGAACACAGCGCGATGGAAGCGCGCAAGGCTGCGGAAGCTGCGGCAGAAAAGAAGGAACAGGCGCGCATCGCGGAACTGCAGCAGCGGGCGCACACCCTGGATGATGAGGCCTTCCTGAAGGATGTGGACAGCGATATTGCCCAGGATGCGCCGGATGCGATGGAGCCGCTGGCCAGCTTGATGAACGAATCAAGCACTAAGTAAGCAAACGAGTAGTAACGGATACCAAAACAAGAGAAAAAGGGGAGCGGAAGATGAATGCAATGGGAACGTGGAGTGGAAGCAAGTTGAACCTGGGGCTCGCTGTGATTGCCCTAGGTGTGATGGGGGTTGCGGCAGCGTGGGGTCAGGCGCCCGGGCCGGGCGGTCCTCCTGATATGGGGCCGCATCGGCCTCCGATGGAGCGAGCCTTGGGAATGCGCGGCGACCATGGACGCTGGTGGAACGAGCAGCGCGCGATCGATAAGTTCAAGCTGACCGAAACTCAGCGCAAGGCGATGGATGACATCTATCAGCAAAATCGGCTCACTCTGGTGGACCTGCATGCGTCTCTAGAGAAGCAGGAGATGGCGCTGGAGCCGTTGATTCGGGCGGATCAGCCGGATGAAGGCCAGGTTCTGGCGCAGATCGACCGGGTGGCACAGGCACGCGCAGAACTGGAGAAAGCAAACGCGCGGATGCTGCTTGGGATTCGCAAGCAACTGACTCCCGAACAGTGGAAGCAGATGGAAGCGGATCGCGAAGCGCGGCATGCGCAGCGTGGTCCGGGGATGGGACACGGCGACTTCCAGAAGGGTGGCCCCGGGGGTGGTGGACCGGGCGGCGGTCCCGGGGGTGGAGGGCCTGGAGGCCCTGGCCCGGATGGGATGGAGTAAGTCTGGGAGTCTTAATCGGGCTGACCAAGTTTGACGCGCTGGAGGGGACGTAATCTGGCACGGCAAAGAAGGGACTCGAAGGCGAGGCTTAGATCTCGGCGGGTTCCGCAAAGTAATACAGAGCAGAGAGCATGGCGGTGGCTTCGGTCACCGCCGTTTTTTATTGAAGGCTTATTCGGGAAAGGGTTCTGCCATCAGGAGGCGCAGGTCGCGCAGATTATGCCCGGTGGGGCCGGTGACGACGGTGTCGCCAAGCGCAGTGAAGAGCGGGCAGGCGTTGAAGGCGGCGAGTGCGTCTTTTGGATCGTATCCGAAGGCCACAGCGCGGCGGACAGTGGTGGTGTCGGCGATAGCGCCGGCGGCGCGGGTATTGCCATCGATGCCGTCAGAGCCGGCACTGAAGGCAATGAGCGCTTCATTGGGATGGCTGGCCAGGGCAAGGGCACAGGCTAGGGCGAATTGCTGGTTGCGGCCGCCGGCGCCGGGTGTGCGATCGAGGGTGACGGTGACTTCTCCGCCTGAGATCAGACAACAACGCGGATGGTCCTGGCGAAGCGAATGGAAGTGTTTCAGCAGATGGCGTGCTGCGTCGTCGTAGTCCCAATCGTCGCAGGAGTTGTCGACGACGGTGTGATAGCCGAGTTCAAGGGCGCGTGCGCGCGCGTTTTCAACCAAGTCGTGGCTGGATAACAGAACTTCGAACATGGAGTCCTGAAACGCCTTTTCTTCGTACTGCAAAGCGGAGGAGAAGGCTTTTCGATAGGCGATGGCCTGGGTGTCGGCCCATGGCATGCGAGGCAGGTAGGGCGCGAGGCGGCCTTTTCTCCCTGGGGACTCGGGCAGGTCTTCGCGTTGGAAAAAGGCTTTCACCGAGGGCGGAAATTTTGCCAGCAGGTCGTACTTGTCGAGGATTTCGCGCACCTGTTCGACGGTGGTGTGGTCGGGCGAGGTAGGGCCAGAGCCGAGTGCATCGAGGCTGCGAAGGGGAACGTCGGGCAGCAGGATAGAAAGCTTGGCGGCTTCGCGGGCGGCGAGGGCGAGTCGGCCGGCTTTGACGGCGGATAAGTGCTTGCGGATGGCATTGACTTCCGTGATGGGCGCTCCGCTGGCGATCAGTGCCTGGTGGAAAAGCATGGTGTCTTCGAGCGAGATGCCGGGGTCAAGCGGAAGGTCGAAGAGGGCGGAGGAGCCGCCGGAGATGAGGAAGATGGCCAGAGTGTCTTTGCGCGCTTTGCGAAGGAGAGCGAGAGTGGCGCGGGCGGCTGCGAAGGAACCTTCATTGGGGAGTGGATGGCCGCCTTCGAAGTAGCGGAAGCGCCAACTGCGATCTTCTGGGATGGTGCTGGAGCAACAGATTCCGCGGAGACCAAGACGTCGTTTCATGCGCGCCATCAGGACTTCCATCATGGGGATGGCAGCTTTGCCCATGGCGATGACGTAGATGCGGCGATAATCCTTGAGATTGACCGTGGCTGGGCCGCTGCCTTCGGGCAGAAGGCGAAGCAGCTTGTCGCCTTCGAAACGTATGCGGCGGTCGAAGGCGGTTTCAATGCTGCACCCATCGAGCGCCTCGCGAAAGATGGTGGTCGCGGTTTGATGGAGGGATTCGAGAGCTTGCTCTGTGGAGTTCATGAAGTATGGCTTTCTGACTGCGGAAACGGCTCTTCCCGATGCGCGTAGGTGCGGTGAAGCCAAGAGCGAAGGGCTTGCTGCATGTCGGAAAGATGGCCGGTAAAGAAATGGTCTGCCGATTGAATAAGAACGAATTCTGAGGGCGCAGGTGCGGACTCGACGACGGGGCGCAGGTGATCGAGGGGGGAATATTGATCTCGGTCGCCGCTGAGAAAGAGCTTGGGGAAGGTGCAGCCGGGAAGAAATGGGTAGGAGTACTGTCGGCCCTCGGCGAGGGTGGGCAGGCCAAGGGCGGCGAAGCCAGCGATGTTGGAAAACGAGCTGGCGGCCTCGAGGCCGGTGGCGGCTCCGAAGGAAAAGCCGGCTGCGACGATGGGTTTTGCGTACTGTTCGGCGAGCCAGTCGAGGCCGGTGCGGACATCATTGACCTCGTCGCGGCCATGATGGGAGCCTTCGCTGAGACCGGTGCCGCGGAAGTTGAAGCGGAGGACTGGCCATCCCAGAGACGAAAAGACCTTGGCTGCGTGATAGACGACTTTGTTGTGCATGGTGCCGCCGCCGAGTGGGTGCGGGTGACAAAGGAGTGTGACGAAGGGGGCGTCGGGGTGCCCTTCGTTGAGAAGCGCTTCGAGGCGGCCCTCGGGGCCTGGCAGATAAAAGGTGCGCAGAGTGGGAACCGCCGGAGATGCGGCGAGAGGATCGGGTGTTTCCTCAATCGGTTCCGGAATATCCGAGATGAATGCTGGGCGGTGCGAGATGTTTGAGCCGTCGGCCATGCCTGTCCTCATTCTAGACACAGCCAGTGGGGTATTCTGGCTGCACTATGCCTTTGGATGCAACAGAGCGGAAGGACCAGATGGACGGAGTTGATGAGGTGGGAACGGCTGGGGTGGATTCTTCGCCATTACAGGCGCTAGACCCGGTGGAATTCACACGGGCGCTGGTAGAGATCGAGTCGACGACGTACCACGAAGGAAAAGTGGGCGATTTTCTGGAGGAGTTTCTTGGGGGCCGCGGATGGGCTGTGGAGAAGACGCCGGTTCCGCAGCCGCTGGAAAGCGGGCAGGCTGGGGAGCGCTGGAACGTGTATGCGGGGCCGGTGACTGGGTCGCCGGAACTGGTGTTTTCGACGCACATGGATACAGTACCGCCGTACATCCCTTTCAGCGAAGATGCGGACTTCATGTATGGGCGCGGGGTGAGCGATGCCAAAGGCATCATCGCAGCGCAGGTGGCGGCTGCGGAGAGATTGCGCGGCGAAGGGTATGCGGTTGGGTTGCTGTTTGTCTCGGGAGAAGAGAGAGATTCTGCCGGAGCCAAGGTGGCTAACGAGACGCCCAAGGGCAGCCGGTTTCTGATCAACGGAGAGCCGACGGACAACCGGCTGGCGCTGGCTTCGAAGGGTGCGCTGCGGGTGGTGTTGACGGCCAAGGGCAAGATGGCGCATTCGGCGTATCCGGAGCTTGGCGAGAGTGCGGTGCACAAGCTGGTCGAGGCTTTGGGGCGGATGATGGCGCTAGAGCTTCCGGTAGTCGAAGATGTGGGGCCGAGCACGCTGAACGTGGGGCAGATCCACGGCGGGCGGGCTCCGAACGTGATCGCCGACCATGCCGAGGCGCAGATGCTGTTGCGGCTGGTGGGGGATTCGGCGCAGTTGCGCAAGGCCATCGAGGAAGCGGCAGCGGGGCTGGTGGATGTGGATTTCACGCTGGAAA
>CAILBQ010000733.1 GCA_903832475.1 uncultured Acidobacteriota bacterium
ATCGCCGGGATATGCGTACAGAGTCTTGCCGCTGGGGTCGGTGATGAGAGCGGAGGCGACGCTGGGAGCGTCGGCCATGATGCGGACGGAGCTTGCGACCGCCCTGGGTGGGGCGTCGCTCTGCAATCCTTCGACGGCCTGGATGGCCAGAGAGGTCGCCTGATGCTGCAATCGAACTTCGGCACGAGCCTGGGTTCTTCGCGATTGCTGCCGTAGCAAGATCGTTCCGAAAAGCGAGAGAGATAAAACCTCAAGCAGAACCAGCCCGGCGAGCAACTGAAGTCCGATGGATCGAGGCCAGAAATGAATGCTCAACGAGAATACTCTCCTCAACCTTGGCTAGCGTGGTCGCCAAGAGAAGCGTCCTTTACTCTGATGCAAAAAGACTTGGGGCAAGCTTCATCTTCAAATCTGAAGCGATCTGGTGACCGTGAAAGCGTCCGTTTTCGATGAAGATTTCGTTGGTGCGATTTCCGGCGACAATGACGCCGGCGAGGTAGATTCCTGGCACGTTGCTCTCCAGAGTTTGCGCATCGCAGACGGGCATGCGATCCGGTCCCTCGGACTGCACTCCAAGGCTGGCGAGGAAGTGGAAATCCGGATGATAGCCGATCAGGGCAAAGACGAAATCATTCTTAAGGTGTGTGCGCCCGGTGGGGGTTCCCAGGATGACGCTGTCGAGATCGATCTGGACGACCTGCGATGCGAAATGCGCGATGATTTCCCCATTCTTGATTCGGTTTTCGATGTCGGGTTTGATCCAGTACTTGACGTGGCGATGGATGTCGGGGCCGCGATGCACCAGGGTGACGCGAGCGCCGTGCCGCCATAGTTCGAGGGCGGCGATAGCGGCAGAGTTTTTGCCGCCGATGACCAGCACGTCCAGACCGGAGTAGGGATGCGGGTCATCGTAGTAGTGCATCACCTTGGTCAGCGTTTCGCCAGGAATGTTGAGGTAGTTGGGCAGATCGTAATAGCCGGTAGCGACGATCAGTTTGCGGGCGTGGAATACGGAAGGACGTCCAAAGCGATCGCGCGTCTCAATGGCAAACGAGTCGTCGGCGCCGGTTACTTTTTCGACCTGGGTGTACTGCCGGACATCCAGCTTGTAGTAGGAAGCGACCTGGCGGTAGTACTGAAGCGCTTCGTTGCGGGAAGGTTTGGGATTGGGGCTGGGGAAGGGGATATTGCCGATCTCCAGCAGCTCCGGCGTAGTGAAGAAGGTCATGTGGGCCGGGTAGTGGTAGAGCGAGTTGCAGAGGCAGCCCTTGTCGACGAGGACCACGCGGAAGCCTGCCTGCTGGGCATCGATGGCGCAGGCGAGGCCGGTGGGGCCGGCGCCGATGACAAGCACGTCGAAAGTTTGTTCGGCGCCATGACTTGTCTCAGCCGACGGCGCCTGCACCGGAACATTGCTCATGACTCTAGCTTAGGACATTCGGGAATGCTTCAGGCCAGAATCGATCTTGCCGATTGGCTGGCGCAAAAAGGTAGAATGGTGGAAGAGATTGGTGGAAGGGTGGAACATGCCGAGTTTGAACATCAAGGACGATGCCATTTACCACAAGGCGAAAGAGTTAGCGCAGCTCACCGGGCAGAGCGTCACGGCTGCGGTTGGGGTTGCGATCGAAGAGAAGTTGGAGCGGGAACGCACCCGTGACGAGAAGCGCAACCGGCTCCAATGGCTGCTGCAACTGTCCAAGGAGACTTCCGCCTTGTTGAACGATGGAAGAACGTCAAAGGAAATGATGGACGAATTGTATGACCCTGAAACGGGCCTGCCGATATGATCGTCGATACTTCCGCACTGGTGGCGATTCTGTTCGACGAACCGGAAGCAGTCGCATTTGCGACACTTCTGGATGCAACCGAAGGATTACGCATTTCAGCCGCCACTTACCTGGAGATCTCGATCGTCATCGACAAACACAAGAAACCTAGCCTAAGCAATGCAATCGATGAGCTTCTTGAACGATACGAGATTTATGTCGAATATGTGACGTTTGAGCAGGCGAAAATCGCACGCCAAGCCTACCGCGACTACGGCAAAGGCAGCCCGGCCAACCTCAACTTTGGCGACTGCTTCAGTTATGCGCTGGCGAGGGTGACGCGCGAGCCGCTGCTTTTCAAGGGCGATGATTTTATTCATACGGACATTCGGCCGGCCGTTCCCAGGGATGTAGCTTGACTTGAGTGCGCGCGCCTGACATGCCGGGGCTAAGTCCGTTACTCTAGCCTGTGATTGAGGAGCAATGGGCATGACCGTCATTCAGCAGGAAGACTTTATTGCCAGCGTGGCAGGCGCGCTGCAATTTATCAGCTACTACCATCCGGTGGACTACATCACGAGCCTGGCGCAGGCCTACGAGCGGGAGCAGTCGCATGCGGCCAAGGACGCCATGGCGCAGATCCTGATCAACAGCCGCATGTGCGCGGAGGGGCATCGGCCGATCTGCCAGGATACGGGCATCGTGAATGTGTTCCTGAAGGTGGGGATGGAGGTGCGGTTTGAGTCCGAGCTGGACTTGCAGCAGATGTGCGACGAAGGGGTGCGCCGCGCTTATCTCGATCCGGATAACAAGCTGCGCGGGTCGATCCTGGCGGACCCGGCGGGGGCGCGCAAGAATACCAGAGACAATACGCCTTCGGTGGTGAACGTTGAGTTGGTCAAGGGCGACAAGGTGGATGTTACCGTGGCGGCCAAAGGCGGCGGATCCGAGGCCAAGAGCAAGTTCGTCATGCTCAACCCTTCGGACTCGGTGGTGGAGTGGGTGCTGAAGACGGTGCCCACCATGGGGGCTGGATGGTGTCCGCCGGGAATGCTGGGGATCGGCATTGGCGGCACGGCGGAGAAGGCCATGCTGATGGCCAAGCAGGCGCTGATGGAAGACATCGATATCCAGGAATTGATTGCGCGCGGCGCGGTGACGACGGCCGAGAAACTGCGCGTGGAGCTGTACGACAAGGTTAACCGGCTGGGGATTGGGGCTCAGGGGCTGGGCGGCCTGACGACTGTGCTGGATGTGAAGATCATGGAAGCGCCTTGCCATGCGGCGAATCTGCCGGTTGCCATGATTCCCAACTGCGCTGCGACCCGGCACGCGCACTTTGTGCTGGATGGGAGCGGACCGGTGTTTCTCGATCCGCCGTCTTTGGAAAATTGGCCGAAGCTGACGTATGACGTCTCGCAAGC
>CAILBQ010000734.1 GCA_903832475.1 uncultured Acidobacteriota bacterium
CACTTGCAGATCCATCGGTCGTGCTTTCCCGGTTTCCATTTACAAAGCGGACAGCAAATGCTCCCCTCGCCGTTCCCGCTTCCATCGCCGCTTTCCGGAACAACCCCAGGCTCTCTCGGCAAGAGCGTAGTCTTCGTATCCGATCCCATTCGCGCCTCCCAAAAAAGATGCCCGAATCATAACTGCCCAATTCCGACGAAACGAGCCCGACCCGTTTCATTCCTAGAAGGATATTTCAGTGACGCAAGCTTCGCATTCTGTCGAGTTTGGCTCGGCATTGCGAGCCTTGAGTAGCAACGCTTCAAATCCCCACGCTTCTAGAGGTCAGCGGCTCGCGATACTTCAGCCCCTCGTGCTGCGCGCTCGGCCGATTCACCTTGGAAGGCCGCCCGTTCGCCCGCATGCGCCGGTCTGCTTCTTCCCAGGAAGGCAGGTTGTCGCCGTCCTGCTCCCAGTGCGCCACCGACGCCTCGTCGCACCATCGCATCAGTTTGGGCATCGCCGCCTTGTGCGCGCCCGTCGTCATGTAGCGTTTCATGCTCTCGCGCGCATCCCAGGCGGTCATGGTCCAGAACGTCCGGTCCCGATCCGGCAGCAACTTCCCGGACTGAAATCCGGGAGCTTTTCGCACCTGCTGGAGCGAGCGCATCGTGTAGACCGCAAACAGCGGCATGTAGAAGACGGAGCGAATGCGCAAGCGCGTCAAGCTGACATGAATCATGAGGAAAACTCCCGGCTGCTCTCATCCTATCGTTGGGCGCGGATATCGGGGTGACCTGCATTCCCTTCTGAATCCGTACCTTCCGTGACACGTCTTCCTCAGGCAGATGAAGGATAATGAGGGCAGCAGCTGCGCAGCCAGGCAAGCGCGCTGGTGAACTTTCCCTGCTTGATTCGCCCTTAGGGCTTCTCTGTCTTGAACCAATTTCCCTGGACCGGTATACATATGGAACTCTGGACCGAATATGAAGGCCGCACGATTGACGGCGCCTTCCCCCTGAAAAAACTTCTGCTTCCGGAAGGCCGCAGCGCCTTCTTCTCGACCTCGAACGGCAAAGGCGAGCCGACCGTGATCCGCCTGATCGCGTCGCATTTCGATGAGGACGAGATTCTCGCTCGCTGGCGTGGCGTCGAAGCTCTCGGCCATCCGAACATTCTCCGCCTGGAGCGATTTGGCCAACTCGTGCTCGACGACACGACTGTCGTTTACGCGGTGATGGAGCCGGTCGACGCGAATCTAGCGGAAGTCGTCGCCGATCAGCGCCTGTCGGTCCTGGAAGCACGCCAGCTTGGCGCCAGCCTGGCCTCGGCGCTTGAAATCCTGCATAGCAACGGCTTCGTGCACGAACACGTCGAACCGGCCAACATCTACGCCGTCGGCGAAGTGGTCAAGCTGCGTGGCGACTGCATTCGCGAAACTCCGGAGGGCGCGGCGGGGCTCGAAGCCAAGAAGCGCGACATCCACAATCTCGGGGTCGTCCTGCTTGAGGCGCTCGCCCAGCAGCAGTCTCTGGACGGCCCAGGTCCGCGGCCTGCCCTGGCCGCGCCGTTCGACCGCATCGTGCCAAATGCCCTGAACGGCTCCTGGACCCTGGCCGAGATCCGCTCTGCGATCGGACCGGTTGAGACCTCGGCGCCCACACCAGCGCCCGCGCCGGCAAGAGTGGCCGCTTCAGCACCTGTTGCGGCACCCGCTCCGGCCCCTGTTTCTGCCTCTGGCCCGGCCA
>CAILBQ010000735.1 GCA_903832475.1 uncultured Acidobacteriota bacterium
GGCGGCATCTTCACCAAGATCGCCGACATTGGCTCTGACCTCATGAAGATTGTGTTTGGAATCAAGGAAGACGATGCGCGCAATCCGGGCGTGATTGCCGACTGCACCGGCGACAATGCGGGTGACTCGGTTGGACCCAGCGCGGACGGCTTTGAAACGTATGGCGTCACGGGCGTGGCGCTGATTTCGTTCATCCTGCTGGCGGTTCCGAGCCCTGTGGTTCAGGTTCAGTTGCTGGTGTGGATTTTTGCGATGCGCGTCATGATGGTCATTTCGTCAGCACTTTCGTACTTCATCAATGAGGCGTGGGCCAAGGCTCGCTACGGATCCAAGATGGAGTTTGACTTTGAATCTCCGTTGACTTCACTGGTGTGGCTGACTTCGATCGTCTCGATCGCTCTGACCTTCGTTGTTTCGCGTTTGATGATTCCCAACCTTGGCGGCGACACCAGCCTGTGGTGGAAGCTTTCAGGCGTAATCACCTGCGGAACGCTTGCAGGCGCGGTGATCCCGGAGCTGGTGAAGGTATTCACGTCGACATCGTCGGCGCATGTGCGCGAAATTGTGAGCTCCTCGCGTGAAGGCGGACCGGCTCTGAATATTCTTTCGGGACTCGTCGCTGGAAACTTCAGTGCCTTATGGCTGGGGCTGGCGATGACGGGATTGATGGGCGTCGCTTATACCCTGAGCACCTATGGTCTGGCAGGGCTGATGGTGGCTCCGGCGGTGTTTGCATTTGGTCTGGTCGCATTCGGCTTCCTCGGCATGGGCCCTGTCACCATCGCGGTCGACTCGTATGGGCCAGTCGGAGATAACGCCCAGTCGGTCTATGAGCTTTCTTTGATTGAAGAAATTCCCGGCATCTCACAGGAAATCAAGAGAGATTTCGGCTTCACACCCGACTTCGAACGAGGCAAAGACAACCTGGAAAAGAACGATGGCGCCGGCAACACGTTCAAGGCGACCACCAAGCCGGTCTTGATCGGAACGGCGGTGATTGGAGCAACCACCATGATCTTCTCGATCATCGTGGCGTTGACCAACGGGCTTACGACGAACCTTTCGAAGCTGTCCATCCTCCACCCGCCGTTCTTACTCGGACTTATCAGCGGCGGCGCAATCATCTACTGGTTCACCGGAGCCTCGATCCAAGCGGTAACCACCGGGGCTTATCGCGCTGTCGAATTCATCAAAGTGAACATGAAGCTGGACGGGGCTGCCAAGGCCTCGACTGCGGATAGCAAGCGGGTTGTAGAGATTTGCACGCAATATGCGCAGAAAGGCATGTTTAACATCTTCCTGGTCGTTTTCTTTGCGACGCTGGCGTTTGCCTTTGCGGAGCCCTTCCTGTTCATCGGGTACCTGATGTCGATTGCCATCTTCGGACTGTACCAGGCCATCTTCATGGCCAACGCCGGCGGCGCCTGGGACAATGCCAAGAAGATTGTGGAGACAGAGCTCAGGCAGAAGGGAACTGAATTGCACGCAGCCGCAGTGATTGGCGATATTGTCGGTGATCCGTTCAAAGATACATCTTCTGTCGCACTCAATCCGATCATCAAGTTCACGACGCTGTTTGGATTGCTTGCGGTCGAGCTTGCCGTTTCGCTGTCGGCTGCCCGAGGAACAACCCTGACTCGGAGTTTGTCGGCGGCATTCTTTGCGGTGGCCCTGGTGTTCATCTGGCGCTCGTTTTATGCGATGCGCATTCCGCCGCATGCCGCGATTGATGATCTGCCGGCTTACGAATTGCCGACTCCTCACACTGCTGAAACGCATGATGAAGCTGACCTGGTTCATACAACAGCGCATAAATAACCCGAAAAACCACAATGCTTAAATTGCTCATACGAGCGGTCGACTTGATTGTCGGCCGCTCGTATGATTTGTGACGGTTCTCAGATGGTGGGCGAGTAAGTCCAACTAAGAATCTGCTGCGTGGCTGATTTGCCTCCCGTCGATGCGGTAAATCCGACGTAAGCGTTGCTGCCTCCAATCACCGAAGCGAGATTCAGGGGGAATGCCTTGGTGAAGACAGCGTTGGTCTTGGTGTCGGTCAGGTTGAGGGTCAGCGTTGTGCCGTCATAGGTGATGTGCGCGTGGAAGACATCGCCGCTGTGCAGGTTGATTCCCGCTGCCGACATATCCAAGGAGCTCGTGGACGGGGCCGCTCCGCTCTGAAGCAGGCCCGTCACATTGCAGTTGTAGAAATCGAATTTGATGGCGGCACTTTTCGCGATCCCCTGGTAACCGAGATAGCTGCCATTGCCTCCAAAAGCCCAGTATCCTTTGGGGGAATTTTGCAGGGTGAAGGTGAAGCCATCTGCAACGGCGTTGGTGATCTTGAAGGTGAAGTCCGTTGTGAATTGACTGACTGCGACGGGTGTTGGAAACCAGGCGGTCCCGATCTGAGCGGTGGTGTCGGTCAGTTGCAGCGCTGTTCCGACGAGCGAAGCGTTGACGTCGAGGTGGAGGCTGTTGGCGGCAAAGCCGTTGGGTAAATTGATGAGCGGGAGGTTCAGCGTGTACGTTGCCGACGCGGCGCTGCTAGGCGTCTGCCCGAGAATGGCCATGGCACTCAACGTTGTGGTGGCGTTGACGCTGATCGGGCCGGAGTAGGCTGTCCAAGTCGCTGAGGACGAGCTGCCGTTGGTTGAGTAGTAGAGAGTCACGCCGGGGGTGTTGTCGGACAGTGTGACTTGCTGATCAGAGGTGTAGGTCCCGGCGGCAGGAGAAAACGAAGGAGCCGCTGGAACGAGAGCGGTCAACTTGGAAACTGCGATCGGGCTGTTTTGATAATTCGGCGCGATGGCAAGGGCGCTGACGGTCGCAGGCACAGATGCGGTGAACGGGCCGCTGTAGACGGCGGAAGCAGAGGTTGGCGTGCTTCCGTCAAGCGTGTAGTGCAGTACCGCTCCGGGAGTCGTGTCGCTCAAGATCATGGTCTGTGGGCCTGCGTATATGCCTGTCGACGGGCTGATGATGGGCGTGGATGCAGTTGAGGGCGCGACGGCGCCTCCTGCGGCCCAGGTCAGGACAGTCATTGAGAAAGGCGGCAGGAGCAGCGGAGTAGCAGGATTGAAACTGCTCAGCGTGTTCGACGTGGTCTGGACCGCGCTGCTGGTTTCGTTGTTGTCGGTGATGGTGGTCGAGGTCAACTGACTAATCTCCACCGTTCCGGCCGGTGCGATAGAGCCGGAGAAGGTGACGGGCAGAGGGGTGGTGAGGGCAAGGTTGAAGAGCACGACGCTGGACTGGGAACCGTTGGTGAAGGCGAACGACTGGATCTGGTGAGCGGCTGCCAGTTGCACCTTGTCGCTGGCGAGGGGCTGGTTCCAAGTGGGATTCAGGCCGGTCTGTGTGGTTTGGAGCATGTTGCCGAAAATGGCTGAGTTTGCGAGTTGTTCGGCGAGATACTGGGGTCGCTTGCGGTTGGTGTTGCCCATGTCGACGACGGCGCCCCAGAGGCGAACGGAACTCCGGTCGCTGCGGCCGAATTCGTATTGGGGAAGGGCAAACATGTTCTGGGTCGCGGCACCGAGTCGCATCATCTGTAGCATGTGATCGGCAGTGGCAATCCCCGCGCCGACGGACGGGGTCAACTGATTTAGTTCGGCCTGGGTCACGTTGCCGACCATGGTGCCGAGGTTGACCTCGTAGATGTTGAAAGCGGTCGGCACCTTCGCGGAGTTGGCTGCCTGCCACGCGCTGAAAACTTCGCCGCCTGAATTATCGAACATCTCCGGCTCGGCAAAGAGGGCCTGGAAGAGATTGGGCATGGTGTCGTTGTTGGCACTGTAGAGCAGGTACGGGGCGATGTCGATGGAGTCGTGCTGCGTGCTGACAGCGAGAATCTGACTGGTGTACCAAGAACTGCCGGCCCATCCGCCGAGCACCAGGTCGAACTGACTGGCGACATAGCCGGGTGTCGATCGTGCGGCGCCGAAAACCTGGTTTGCCCAGACGGGGTAAGGCGTATAGAACATCGTCTCGCCGGGGAAGGAGCCGGTATTCCAAGTTTCGTTGCCCAGTTCGAGATGGATCTTGTGGAAAACCGAGGTCCACGGAGCGGTCTGGCCGCGGGCAATGCGCAGGGCGCTGTTGGGGTCGGCGCCGGTTCCATTGAGGTATTCGATGAAGGCGGTCATTTCCTGCGGCGTGGTAGCCGTGGGAATGGTGATCCACGGGTCGGCGCCAACGTAGGCGCAGAGCTGAAGGAATTCCTGCACGCCGTAGGGGATGTCGTCGACTTCGGGAGAAGTCGTTGAGTAGCCTTCGCGATAGCGGGCGAAGGGCGGAGCGATCTGGTCCTGCAATTCGGCGCCGATTTGCGCGTAGCTGGCCATCATGCGGATGGTGCCGGGCTTGAGTGCGACCAGCGCATCCACCACTCCGTCGCGGAAGGCGGTAATGTTCGCTGGGTTGGAATTGGTCTGGGTCAGGGAGACATCGTCGAGCAGAACACTGGCTCCGCTGGCGGTGAAAGTGAGCCCCACATTGCCATAGGCGGAGCCGGTTTCAGCGGCGGTGAAAGTCAGGGTGTAATCCTGCCAGGCGTTGGTCAGGGTAACGGTCTGATTTAAGTAGACGGGCAGGCCGGACATGAGGCGCTGCACGGAGACCTGAAGACGATTACTGCCGCCGATTCCCTTGGCGCGGAAGGTGACCTGGAAGGCGCCGTTTAACTGGACAAAGCTCATACCGGACCATGTGTCATACCACGAAGTTACGCCGGCTGACTGGCCAGCGCCCGCCGCATTCATGCTAAGTGCCTGCTTGCCCGGCGTCTCGGGGGAGAGGTCGGTGAGGTCGGTTGACAGCGTGCCTCCGCCGGAGGTGCTGGGCCACCAGCCCGCCTGTGCGTTGCCGGGGAAGGTATTGCGAACCACGACATAGTCTTTGGCGGCCAGCGACAGGTTCTTGTCGAAGACGACGATCTGTCCGCAGTTATTGCAGGAGTTCGGATTCTTGGTGCTGCTCACCACCGTGCCGGTCACGCCCATGGATGTGCCGGAAAGTACCTCGTAGGATCCCCCCGTCCAGAAGCCGGTCGGCTGGCCGCTCCACTGGTTGGTGTCCATGCAGGAATTCGCGGTCACGGTGCCGCAGGTGAGGATGGAGCGATAGACCATGCCTTCGAATCCGGGATTGCGGAAGACGAGATTCTTCATCATTTGGCCGGAGTCCCAATACGTCTGGTCGCCAAGATTGATGCCGAGCCGCGTTACAGACGGATGCAGTACAGAGCTGGAGATTTGAATGTTGGTAGGCGCTGGCGTTTGAGCGGCCAAGGTCGCAGTTGCGATGAGGCTGAAGACCAATGCGAGGGTAAAGCAGGCGAACCTGCGAGGCTGCGCAGCGGAGACACGTTCCATGACACTCTCCCGTTCTGGAACGTGCGCAAGGTTTAATTCCGCGAACAGAAGAAGACGGAAAAACGGAGGTACGAAGACCTACCAACCGCGAATGGAATGTACCTTGCTGGGTTCCAACCAAGCCATCGGCACAATCCAGACAGCGATGACGGAAAGCTGTAGGCGATTGAGTTACTCAAATTAAGTGTCTAATTTAGTGAGACTTACCTAAGTCGGCTTTCGATTTGAACGGAAATCCAAGGTAATTCTTGTGTAGCCAAATGAAACGAATCTCAGGATCGTGCCCGCTTACGTGGGGCGACGCTACCACCAAAGTTCCATCGAGAAAATTTGCGAACGGACGAAAGCGTGGCTTCGCATGCCGGCGACAGGGCGACATGGTAAGAAATTTCAGAAGAGAGGCCGGGGATTTCGAGAAGCGTGAGAGCGCGACTTGGGAAAGATGAGGAAATCTTCACCTGTGAATTTCGTCGTGTGCACGCCGCGATGGTTCTTAGGGGAACTCGAGGTGAATCGGCTGGGAATTTCTGCCGGCCGCTCGATGGCGGGAACGACCGGCTCTGAAAACTACGCCTTGAAGCTGCGCATGAAGTCGGCATCGACCTTGAGAGATTCCTTCCATGGCATGTCGAAGGCTTCCTGTTCGACGAAGGCGTGCTGGATGTGCTGGGTCTTGGCCGCCTGCGCAAAAACCGGCCGGTAATCGGCCGTGCCCCTGCCCAGTTCTGTGACCTTGGGCTCTGGATCGCCCTGCTTGTGACCAGGGGGAAGCTGGAAGTCTTTCACGTGGAGCATGGAGATGCGGTGGGGATGATTTTTCAGGATTTCTACTGGGCTGACGCCGGCGACCATAGCCCAACCGCAGTCGAGTTCGAAGGTGACCTTCTTGGGATCGGTCAGTTGCAACAATTCCATGTAGGGCGTCTTGCCGTCGGTGACGGTGAACTCGGGCGTGTGGTTGTGATAGCCGAATTGGACGCCGGCTGCCGCGGTCTTTTCGCCGTACATGTTGAACTGGTCAGCGTTGTAATGCCAGTCGTCGAGACTCAGCGTGTGGCGTCCGCTGGCGGCAGAGGGGTTGCGCATCCCTGGGCTGGAGCAGATAAGAAAACTGACGCCGAGCTCCTTGTCAAAGGCGAGGATTTCGTCGAAGTGGGCGTTGAGCTGGGGCAGGGGATGGTGGGCGCTGACGCAGTGCAGGCCGGCCTTGTCGAGCGAGGCGCGAACCTCTTTGCCGGTCTTCCCGGCCGGAAATCCGGCGGCTTCCACTTCCGTGTATCCGGCGGCTTTGATCCCTGCCAGGGCTTCGTCGAGGTTTTCCTTGATCTGATCGCGCACCGAGTAAAGCTGGATGCCGAGGGGCAAGCCGAGCGGGTTCGCGAATGCTTTGCGGTTGGCGATGCTGATCACGCTCA
>CAILBQ010000736.1 GCA_903832475.1 uncultured Acidobacteriota bacterium
CAATCCTTCCAATCCCAAGCATGTCATCGCCTACAAGGAAGTCACGCCGGATGAGTTGTACACTTGCGCGCGGCTTGTTGTAGCCGCGGAGATTGCCAAGATCCACACCATTGAATGGACGCCGCAGCTGCTCTACAACGAGCCGCTCAACAAGGGCATGAATGCCAACTGGAATGGCTTGCTCGGCACGAGCGATCCGCAAGTATCGAAGGTGCTCGCTGACATTGTCACCAAGGGTTTCGGCAAGAGCAATAACTCGACCAAAGCGACGCAGTGGTATTCAGTGTTTGCTTCCGGACCCGGAATCTTTGGCTTGGGAAGCCAGGTCAAGCATTACGACATCACGAATGCTGACATCGTCAATGGCGGCGTTAATCACTTCGGCTCGCCCTTCAACTTCCCCGAGGAGTTTGTCTCGGTCTATCGGCTTCATCCGCTGCTGCCCGATCTGATCGAGTATCGCGACCTGAGCAAGGATCCAAACGTAGTCGCGCAGAAGATTGCCATCATCAACACCTTTGAAGGCAAGGCAACCGATGCGATGCGGACGGGCGGAATGGCGAACTGGGGATTGTCGCTTGGCCGCCAGCGATTAGGCATTCTTGCCTTACACAATCACCCTCAGTTCATGCAGAGCATTACGCTGCCGCGCCTGGATTCGCCGACCAAGCAGGTCGATCTGGCAGCGCTCGACATTATTCGCGATCGCGAGCATGGCGTTCCGCGGTTCAACGAGTTCAGGCGGCAATATGGTTTGCGGCAGTTGACGAGTTATGACGACTTCATTGACATTACGGTTCCGGTCGATTCGCCGGCGCATGCGCAGCAGCAGGAGCTGGTGAACGAGCTGCGGCAGGTTTATGGAACGCATGTCTGCGATGCCAGCAAGGTGATCACCGATGCGCAGGTGAACGAGGACAAGACGCCGATCAACGATTGTCTTGGTCATGCGAATGGATCGACTGTCGACAACATTGAGGATGTCGATACCGTTGTTGGTTACCTGGCGGAATCGACGCGGCCGCATGGGTTTGCGATCAGCGAAACGCAGTTTGTGGTGTTCATTTTGAATGCTTCGCGGCGGCTTTTTTCAGACCGATTTTTTACTTCGAGTTTTCGGCCGGAGTTTTATACGCAGATGGGGGTGGACTGGGTGAATCACAATGGCCCGGGGCCGATCCAGATGGAGAAGGGCGCGCCGAACGGGCATGTGCAGCCGGTGTCGCCGTTGAAGCGGATCCTGATCCGGAACATTCCGGAGTTGAAGCCGGAGCTAGACCCGGTGATCAATGCGTTCGATCCGTGGGCGCGGGATCGAGGCCAGTACTATTCGCTGGCGTGGACGCCGCGCAAAGGCGCGGAATCGGACCCGGCGTTCAAGCCCTAAAAGCACCAAAAGCGAAGAGAAAGAGAACTACCCCCGGGGGGGGTGGGGGTGGCGGGGGGGGAGGGGGTGCGCCCTTTTCGATTTTTCGCTTTTAAAAGCTTTCGAATGAATCATTTCAACCTTGCCCCGAGGGGCGTTTTGGGGCGCTTTCGCGCCCATTTGAACCACACTTCCCACGCTCTGCAACTCATTTGGGCGGTTCAGCCGAATCATTGGATTTCGGCCTGATAGGAGTATGCGCTTAACTTTGCCAACTCTCCAGAGTGTCCGGCAAATTTGTGCCTCGGTTGAGCCCAAAATGGGAACATGCCTGCGCCGCACCTATCGGGTCGGTGCCGCATCCTAGAGATGTGGCTGAAACCAACTTGCAGGCAGTTCCTGGGATTGCGCATGCGTGGCGTGCGCTGAAGCATCGCAACTTTCGGCTGTTTTTTACCGGACAAAGTATCTCGCTGATTGGGACGTGGATGACGCGGGTGGCGACGTCGTGGCTGGTGTACAAGCTGAGTCATTCGGCGGTGCTGCTGGGCACGGTTGGCTTCATGGGGCAGATTCCCACGTTTTTGCTGGCTCCGTTTGCCGGGGTGCTGGTGGATCGCTGGAACCGGCGGACGGTGCTGGTGTGGACGCAGGCGCTGGCCATGGTGCAGTCGCTGCTGCTGGCATGGCTGACGCTGACCGGGCGGGTGACGATTGCGGAGATCCTGGTGCTGAGCGCTTTTCAGGGATGCATCAATGCGTTCGATATGCCGGGGCGGCAGTCGTTCATGGTGCAGATGGTGGATGGGAAGAATTCGCGCGAGGATTTGTCGAATGCCATCGCCATCAATTCTTCGATGGTGAACGCGGCGCGGCTGATTGGGCCATCGCTAGCCGGGATGCTGATTGCGGTGACCAACGAGGGCTGGTGCTTTTTGATTGACGGCATCAGTTACATTGCGGTGATTGTTTCGCTGCTGATGATGCGGCTGCCGGTGGTGAGAGCCGCGGCGGCGAAGGCGGGGGCCTCGATGCTGGTGCAGTTGCGGGAGGGGTGGGATTTTGTGCGCGGGTTTGCGCCGATCCGGACGATTCTGCTGCTGTTTGCGCTGATCAGTTTGATGGGCTGGCCGTTTACAGTGCTGATGCCGATCTTTGCGGCGCAGGTGCTGCATGGCGGGCCGCATACGCTGGGGTTCTTGATGGGCGCGATGGGCATCGGGTCGCTGGCTTCGGCGCTGTCGCTGGTGGTGCGGAAGTCGGTGCGTGGGCTGCTGAAGATGATTCCTATTGCGGCGGCGGTGTTTGGGGTGGGGCTGATCGCGTTTGGGCTGTCCCATGTTGAATGGCTGTCGATGGCGCTGATGCTGGTGGTGGGGTTCGGGATGATGCAGGGGCTGACGTCGAGCAACACGATTATTCAGACGATTGTTCCCGAGGACAAGCGGGGGCGGGTGATGAGCTATTACACGATGGCGTTTGTGGGGATGGCTCCGTTTGGGAGTTTGCTGGCGGGGTCGCTGGCGCAGGCGATGGGGGCGCAGAGGACGGTGGTCGTGAGCGGGGTGGCTTGCATTCTGGGGGCGGGGTGGTTCTTTACGCAGATGAAGGCTTTGCGGAAAGATATGCGGCCGATTTATGAGCGGCTGGGGATTGTGCCGGTGCGGGAGATGGCGGAGGTGGAGGAGGCGGGGAGTTAGGGTGGGTGTTTTGAGGCTTCGCCGCTCGGGACAGCAGATTTTGAGATTCATCGGTGGGTTAGTTACGGTTAGGCGGTGACACGACCGGAACTCCAAGCTCGCCATCCGTTAGTGCATTGGCGATTTCGCACTCAGCGAGATTACAGATGACGAGAAGGGCGTTTATCGTGACGTACAAATGCCTTGTCGATGTCTCAGTAC
>CAILBQ010000737.1 GCA_903832475.1 uncultured Acidobacteriota bacterium
CAGCTGGTGACCTGGGGCATGAAGCTGCGAATGGAGAGCGATTGCAGGATTTGCTGAGCTACGTGAACTTCTTCCGTGCGGTCGCCGCCGGGAGCCGGAGTAAGACTCACGCGAATGGTGTCGCCGATGCCGGCGAGCAGCAGCGGCGCGAGACCGGCAGCTGAGGCGACGATTCCTTTGGCGCCCATGCCGGCTTCGGTGAGGCCGAGATGCAGGGCATAGTCACAGCGAGCAGCCAGGTTGGTGTACACGTCAATCAAGTCGCGAACGCCGCTAACCTTGGCGGAGAGAATGATCTGGTCACGGCGAAGGCCGTAGCGTTCCGCGGCGGCTGCATTGTCTAGGGCGGAGACCACCATGGCTTCCATCATCACGTCGCGCGCCGGCTCGGGATTCAGCTTCCTGCTGTTCTCGTCCATCATGCGCGTGAGGAGTGCCTGATCGAGAGAACCCCAATTGACACCGATGCGGACGGGTTTTTGATGTTCGACAGCGACCTCGACCATGGTGCGGAAGTTCTCGTCGTCTTTGCGGCCGATGGAGCAGTTGCCGGGATTGATGCGGTACTTGGCCAAGGCGGCGGCGCACGCAGGGTATTTCTTTAGCAACTGGTGGCCGTTGTAGTGGAAGTCGCCGACGATTGGGACATGGATGCCGCGATTGGCGAGGCCTTCGACAATGTAGGGTACGGCGCGGGCGGCATCGTCATTGTTGACGGTGACCCGCACGATCTCGGAGCCGGCGAGGGCCAGGGCTTCGACTTGGGCGATAGTGGATGGCGCGTCCGCCGTATCGGTGTTGGTCATCGATTGCACGACGACCGGAGCTTCCCAGCCTACCTTAACCTGCCCAATCTTGACGGTCACTGACTTTCTGCGATGAATCTCGGCCATAAAATCCTCAATTTCATTTTACAACTGACTCTTCTTGGGAGTTCTCTGTTGACTCCGAGAATACCCAACGGATTTTGAGCCGCGGTCAGAACTCAGCTGAGCGCGGCCACGATATGCTTGCGATATTCGATTGGGCCGAGGAAACACATTGACATCTTTGGTTGTTTCCCGCCGGGCCGATGCCGAAGGGCTGAATCATGCGTTCGTCAGCGACAAGGATTCAGCTTCGAGAGAGCCCGGCCTGGATACCCTCCGAGCTGTAGCCATCGTTGCGGTGATGCTGTATCACCTGCGGCCCTTTCTCCCTGAAAGCTTTGGCGTGGTTGGACAGTTCGGCTGGATGGGCGTCGATCTTTTCTTTATTCTCAGCGGATATCTAATCGGTTTTCAGCTGTTCCGTCCCTATGCCATGGGGGAGCAGCCGCGAATTCTGAACTTCTATCTCCGCCGGCTGCTTCGCATTTTACCTGCTTACCTTGTGGTGATTGTGCTCTATGCAGCGTGGCCGGCGTGGCGGGAAGCGCCCGGTTTCGGACCGCTCTGGAAGTTCTTGACGTTCACCGAAAATCTCCTGTTCAATCCGGACTTTCGCGCCTTTTCGCACGTATGGTCGCTATGTGTTGAGGAGCATTTCTATCTCGTGCTGCCCCTGCTCACGTTGTGGATAGCGCCCCGCAGCACGTTTCGCCGCGTGTCTGTCTTGCTGATTGCTGTCCTCATCGGAGGCATTCTGATGCGCGCATGGGCGGTCACTCATACGGACAACTTCATGCACGACATCTATTACCCAACGTGGATGCGCCTCGACGGCTTGCTGGTCGGGGTGGGACTGGCACAATTGCGGGTCTTTCGCCCAGGCTGGTGGGAGTTGGTTCTGCAGCGCGGGCATCTGGTTCTCCTGGCAGGACTGGCTTTGGTCGGCGTAATGATCGGGCTGCTCCAGGACGATGGCTATCCCGGCACAGAGGGTCTTTCAGCGTGGGCGACGGTGCTGGGTTTCCCCATTCTGGCTGTCGGTTTAGGGATGATTTTGATGTCCAGCATATCTAGAAATGGTCTGCTCCGGCGTCGCCACATCCCCGGGACCAGAGTTGTAGCCAACCTCGCTTTCACGCTCTATCTGACTCATAAAGCTGTTGCCCACCTGGCGCGCGTGTACCTGCCGCGACTGACCGCCAGACAGGACATCCGAGCTGCGCTGACGTACGCCGCCAGTTGCCTGATCGCGGCGGCGATTCTCCATTTCTGTGTGGAGAGGCCTTTTCTCAGGTTGCGGGACCTTCTTGACAGGAGACCGAACCGTTCGATGGAAGACACACTTCTCAGCGAACCGGCTCTGTGATTAGAGATTCGGACCCGGTGTTGCCCTTCACGCAAGGTTACATTGGGCTCAAGCGTTCCGCGTGGCGATGACGCTTCGAGATTGCTTCGATTTGCAGTAAACTAGGTTGAACGTCCTTGCGTGTTTGAAGTCCGCTCCGGTCGGCTGGGCGGGTATGTCAAACAGTCTTGCTCGTGGCCCTGTAGCTCAGCTGGATAGAGCAGCGGTTTCCTAAACCGGAGGTCGCAGGTTCAAATCCTGCCAGGGTCACCATTCCACGCTTTCTTCCGACTTTTCAGTTGCAATCGTACAATCCTTCTTGTTTGAATCAGAGAACTGTTCGCGCGTTGAATCTATTCCATGCACAAATCCATATTTACAATCACGCTTCTCTGTTTTCTGTATGCGGTTGGCATCAGTCGTGCCATAAACGCGCAAGGCGCGGAGCCGCTCATCGTGGGATATGTTTTTCCTCAGGATGCCGCATTGCAGCCGGGGCAGGTCGATCCCAATAGCATGAATCGGATTAATTATGCGTTCGCCAATATCGCCGGCGGTCGTATGGTGACCGGATTTGCGCACGACCCAGAAAACTTCGCCTATTTGAACGCGCTCAAGGGAACGAATCCTTCCTTGAAAGTGCTCGTTTCCGTCGGAGGATGGCTCTGGTCGACAAACTTCTCAGACGTCTCGCTCAATGCGAAGAGCAGAGCCAAATTCACACAGAGCGTCATGGATTTTTTAACGCGCTACCAGTTGGATGGTCTCGATATCGACTGGGAGTATCCAGGGATGGCTGGATCCGGACATCCCTTCCGTGCGGAAGACAAGCAGAACTTTACTCAGTTGCTCAAGGAGTTGCGCCGGCGTTTTGATTTGGAAGAGAAAAAGACCCATCGGCGTTTGTATCTCACGATTGCTGCCGGATCTTCGGACGAATTTCTGGCGCATACCGAGATGGCAGAGGTGCAGAAGTTTCTCGATACAGTCAACCTGATGGCCTATGACTATTACGAGCCGGGTTCTGAGGCGACCACGGGGCACCATGCGCCGCTCTATACGTCCACCAAGGATCCCGAGCACGTCTCAGCCGATGCGTCGGTGCAGGCGTTTGAAAAAGCCGGAGTTCCGGCTGCGAAGCTTTTGCTCGGCGTTCCTTTCTATGGTCACGTGTGGGGTCACGTGAGCGATCGCGAACATGGGCTCTATCAAACGGGCGGGCCTGTACCCAAGGCATATGCCCCCTACAACGTGATTGCCAGCGATATGCTGAACCATGGCTATGCGAGATACTGGGACGCCTCGGCGTCGGCGCCCTACTTGTATAACGCAGCCGCGCAGATGTTTGTTTCCTATGACGATCCCGAGTCGCTCACAGCAAAGTGCGAGTACATCCTTCATCATCATCTGGGCGGAATCATGTTTTGGGAATATTCCGGTGATCCAACCGGATCATTGTTGAAAGCGATTCATGGGTCGTTGCATCCAGCCGCTTCAGCGAGCGCACCGAAGCGATGACTTCTTCTCAGCCGATCTTGGTATCGAAGAATCCCAGCGTCGCAACCCGCGTTGCGTCCATAGACATCTTTCGTGGCATTACGCTGGCAGTAATGGTGTTTGTCAATGCGCTCGCTGAAGTGAAGGGACTGCCTTGGTGGACATATCACGCGCATGCGCAGGAAGATGTGATGACGTACGTCGACATGGTCTTCCCTTTCTTCCTTTTCATTGTGGGCATGTCCCTGCCGCTGTCTGTCGCGCAAAGGTTGAAACGAAATCCATCCTTCCCGAGGCTTTGGATTCATGTCATTTTGCGGTCCATTGCGCTTCTCGTTCTAGGCCTTATTCTCGCCAACGCTGACAATGTTGATGCGGCGAGGACGGGTATGAATGGAAGTCTCTGGGGCCTCGTCGGCCTGCTGAGCGCCTCTCTGTATCTGAATATTTATCCTCCCTCCGATCGCTTTCCACGCTACGCAATTATCTTGCGGTCGCTGGGGATGTTGGGAGTTATCGCCGATCTTTCGTTCTTTCGCAGGATTGATCATGATGGGCGTGTTGCCTGGTTGGATTTTTCGTATCCCGAAATTCTGGGGCTCATCGGGATCAGCTACTTCGCGGTTTGCATTTTGTATATTCCGTTCCGACGCTGGAAATGGGGGCCGCTTGCGTGGTTTCTGTTGCTGGTGGCATTCAATGCGCTTGCAACCGCACGTGTGTTGCAATTCCCTAGTCATATCTCGCTCTATGTCTGGCCTTTTGGGAATGGCGCTATGCCTTGCATCATCATGGCCGGAGTGGTGACAAGTGGCATCTTCATCGGCAACGCAACGCGGCCGGACCTGCACAGGGTGATGATGCAGGCCATCGTTTTCGCTTGTCTCATGCTGATTGCCGGACGAATCCTATCTCCGCTGGGCATATCCAAAATCCGCGCGACTCCCACTTGGTCGCTTTACAGCGCTGGAGCAAGTGTCTTGGTATTCGCGTTGCTGTACTGGGTCTGCGACGTTCGCAAATTGACGGGTTGGGCCGTCCTCTTTCGCATGGCCGGCGCCAACGGTTTGATGACCTACCTGCTGCCGGACTTCTGGGACTTCTTGAGTGTGGCTTTGGGATTGACATTCCTCGGCAGTCACTGGGTTTCCGGCTGGCACGCTGTGTTGAAGACGCTGCTCTTTACGGTGTGCATTCTCCTGCTTGCAGGGGGCTTCACCAAAGCGCGCATTCGCCTTCAGCTATAACAGTGCAACACGTTTTGGCCGCCTGGCGAGTGCGTGTTGATTTTCGCGAGCGCAGATGGCATGGACGTGCAGCAACGAGCCCGCGCTTTTGAAATTCAGAGCATTGTCAATGTGATGCGCCATCCCCTATAGTCTTGGTGACACCACGTCATCCAGCATGCCTTCAGGAGCCTTTTCGAACCGCCCGCTCCGGCGACGTGCAGGCTGCCAACAGATCTGATCCGAGGTAAACCAAGCATCTATGCGCAGACGCGATTTCATCAAGAACACCACGACTTTGCTGGCGGCAACTACTCTTTCCAGTCCTGCAGTGACTGCTGCGGATCCGGCAGTTCGAGGACGAATCATATATCCGCTCAATCGGAACTGGCGTTACCATCCATCGAAGGTCGAAGGCGCCGAGTCTCCCAGCTTTGATGATGCAAAGTTTGAACGCGTGGTCATTCCACATACCAATGTCAAGCTTCCCTGGCATAACTTCGACGACAAGGATTATGAGTTCATCTCGACTTATCGGCGCCACTTCAAGACCCCGGCGAATGCAGCGGGAAAGCGCGTCTTCGTTGACTTCGAAGGAGCGATGACAGCCTCAACAGTGTGGATCAATGGCGTGAAACTGGGCGAGTACCGCGGTGGTTTCACGCCGTTTTCGTTTGAGTTGACTCACCACCTGCGCCCGGCAGGAGACAACGTCCTGGTAGTTCAACTGGATTCCACCGAGCGAGCCGACATTCCGCCCTTTGGCTATGAAATCGACTATCTCACCTTTGGCGGAATCTATAGAGAAGTTTCGCTTCGTGTAGTGGCGCCCATGTTTATCGATAACATCTTTGCGCATGCCAGGGATGTATTGACGGCGTCGCCCTCACTCGAAGTGGATTGCTTTCTGGCAGGCAAACTCGATGGCAAAGGCCCAATTACGCTGGCAGTGGAGCTGCTAGATGGCGACAAGGTGATTGCAAAAAAGGAGGCAGCGCTGTCCGCGACGGGGGCAACACTTTCTTCCTCTGATCCATCTGCCGCCATTGTTGGCCAGGTTCACGCCGGACCGGGTACCCGAAACGATCCTGCACGGCAGACGATCACACTCGCCGGCTTGCAAGACATTCAGCTATGGAATCTCGACGCACCAAAACTCTACACGGTGTCCGTTCGCCTGCTGAACGAGGGTCATCTGATCGACTCGGATATGCGTCGTTTGGGATTTCGCGAGGCATCGTTCACAGACCATGGATTTTCACTGAATGGAACGGTGATCAAACTGCGCGGGCTGGACAGGCATCAGACGTTTCCTTTTGTAGGACAGGCGATGCCTGCTCGAGCGCAACGGAAAGACGCGAAGATACTGCGCAATGTTCTGCATTGCAACCTGGTGCGGACATCGCATTATCCACAGTCGCGACATTTTCTCGATTGCTGCGACGAGATCGGATTGTTGGTGCTGGAGGAGATCCCCGGCTGGCAGCATATTGGAGACAAGGCATGGCAGACCGTGGCCATCGACAATGTCGATCGCATGATCCGGCGTGATTGGAATCATCCGTCGATCATTCTGTGGGGTGTGCGCATCAACGAGTCACGCGACAATCACGATTTCTATGTGCAGACCAATGCGTTGGCTCATTCGTTGGATGAAACACGCCAGACTGGCGGCATTCGTTACTTCCAGGAGTCGGAGTTTCTGGAAGACGTATTCACGATGAACGATTTCGGGTTTCCGCTGAAGAAGCCGAATCATCCCAGATATCTCAACACAGAATTCGTTGGTCACACCTTTCCCACCAAGACGACCGACGATAACGAAAGACAGCGTGAACACACGCTTCGACACGCGCGCATTCACAATCAACTGGCGTCAGACCCACAGTATGCCGGCGGTATTGGGTGGTGCGCATTCGACTACAACACGCACGGGGACTTTGGTTCTGGAGATCGCATTTGCTATCACGGCGTGACGGACATGTTCCGGGAGTTGAAGCCGGCCGGATACTTTTACAAGTCGCAATGCGATCCCGAAGAGGAGATCGTTCTTGAACCCGCCTTTCATTGGGCGCGTGGCGACGAGTCCCTTATGTTCACCAAGGCGGTTGTGTGCAGCAACTGCGATCACATCAAATTCTTTATCCAGCCTTACCGTGGAGACGATCGCGCCTGGGTCCAGGTTGGAGAGTTGGATCCCGATCGTACGGAGTTTGAACATCTGAAGTATCCCCCATTTGTACTGGATGCCACCGGCATCAAGGCCGAATGGGGTGACTTGCGTATCGACGGATTTATCAAAGGTAAGCAGGTGATCTCGAAGACCCTGTCAGGCCGAGGAGTGCCTCGCAAATTCACGCTGGTGGCGGATGACACTACGCTGGCAGCCGACGGCGCAGACACCACGCGCGTCGTAATGCGCGCAACCGATGAGTTCGGCGCGCTCTGCACGTATGCGAACGATGCAGTTTTGCTCACGGTGGATGGCCCCGCGGAACTGATTGGAGATTCGCCTTTCTCGTTGATCGGCGGAACGGGGGCAGTCTGGGTGCGCGCAAAAGAGCAGCCGGGGCGCGTGTTATTGACCGCATCGCATCCGAGACTGGGGAAACACACCGTAGAGCTTACTCTGGCGCCCGCAGATCGAGAAGAACTATGACGCAGATTTTAGCTGGAGACGAGAGATACTAGCTGTCCCAAGTCCATCGCAGAGTCAGAGCGGGTGTTACGGGGAAGTGTAGGCGCGATAGCAAGCGCCTGCTGGTGCCCTTCAAACCAGACCAGGAAGGCGGATTGGTCTGCCGCGGGCATGCGTTGCTGGTTGAGCCAGTGATAATAAGACGCCATGTCAGCATCGACCAGCGACCCGACGGGATCAACTTCAGAATTGGCGCGGGTATCTGCCAGCATTTCATTCATCGGTCGTTGACGCTGTCGCGGGGCATATCGAACCACGAGCGTCAAGGGTTGCGCGCGGCGAAGTGCCTCGCGTGTGGCCCACTGCGCAAAGGTGGTGGCGAATATCTGTGTGCCCGATCCTTCGGTGAACAGCTTCATCTTGAACCGATCGAGTACAGGATCGACCATGTTGTCGATTCCTAGATCAGAAGGCGTCAGACGCGAAAGATGGGTACGAAGTTCCTCCGGTCCCATGCCCGGCCGTGCGATGTCCTTTTGCATGACCTTTAGAATCGCCGCGCGCATAGGCTCGAGGGACTGGTAAGAGAAAGCCGTCAGGCTGGTGTTGTGCTCAGCTGCCTGACCGCCGTCAACATACCAGTGTGAGTAGGCGGCAGAGTGGTCTGCGGCGCGCCTTTCGGCAGCGGCAAGAATGAGCGAGAGGCCACTGTCCGGATTGACCCTGTCAAAGTAAGTGCCATACTTGCGAAGGTTGCGAAACAGCCGTCCGTCGTAAGTAACAACTCCCTTGCCGATGATAGCAACGCCAAGTCTACGAACAGGAAGCTTTTCGACAGGCACAGATAACTGTAGTCGATTGCCGTAATCGGTGGCGGCTTCCCGGAATGCGTCGAGTTGATGGGTTGACCATAGGTGCGCGGACTGTTGCTCGAGGAATTGAGATGGCTGATTGATCCAATCGAAACTCTCCAGCTTCGATGAAAGCGAGAGCTTTGCGAATGCTTGAAACTGTTGGTCAATCTGGGCCGGCGACAGGGAACTGAGGCTTGAAAGTTCACGATCGACGGCGTCCCGTTCTGCGGGAAACTTGAAGTCGTAATCGATGATCTCGCGCAAGAGGCTGGGCAGGAAACTGAGTGGGAGTTGCTGCAGCGCTGCGAGATGCGTTGCCACCATGGATCGCGCCTCTGGAGGGTAATTAGCGAATTGCTCGATGCGTAAATTAGCTGCCAGCATAATCACAGTAGCTCGCGAATTGGTTTACCCAGGGACTGCGCGGCAGAGAACCCTAACATGGCGCCGAGACTAGGAACGACGTCTATGGACTGGATCGGATTGTCATAAACGACACCCTGCCGAACTCCAGCTCCCATGGCTAACATCCACGTTGTGCGGGAAGCCGCGTCACCTGTACGGTGGTGCTGAAAACCATTTCCG
>CAILBQ010000738.1 GCA_903832475.1 uncultured Acidobacteriota bacterium
CCAGCAATACCTTGGCTTTGCTGACCAGGGTGCGTGCGCCATCGGCGTCTCCGGTGGCCAGGGCTTCGCGGGCCTGCTTGAGGAACTCGCGAATCTGCGCCGCAGTCTTCACCTCGGTGCTGCTGAGCGGGCGGGTGATGCCGTTCAGGCCTTTTTCCGTCGCGTTGATACTGTCTTCCGTTTCGTTCTTTACGTCGCCCGATGCGCCCCCGGAAAGCTGGCCAATGGCGGGTACGCTCTCGGTGATTTGGTTTCCCGTTGGCGAGGCGGGCGTCGTGGAGTTCGACGCTTCCTGAACGGGCTTAGGGTCTGTCGAGGGTGTGGCCGCAGGCTTCTTGGGATGACGCACCGGCTTCTTCACGGGCTCAGGCGTTTTGGCAGTTTCATTGGTGCTCGTTGGCTGCGGATTTCCGATCACGGGAGGAGGAAGGTCTGCCGGAGAAACGGTCGCGGGCTTGGGAGGAGGCGCATCCACGATCGGCGGCGCCAACGCCTGAGTTTGTGCAGCTTGAACCTTTTTGTGATCGCAACCCTGCAACAACGGCAGCGCCGCCAGCAGCCACAAGGCGTGCTTGTACGTGACCCTCATCCTTCAAACCCCTTTGTGCTTTCCACTAACGTCGGCTGAGGATGCCGTCGCCCCCGGTCCGTGACGAGGAGGGGAATTCGCAGTTGGAATTCCGAGCCACGGCCTAGTTCTGATTGTACGTCGATACTTCCATGGTGCAACTGGAGAATTCTGTACGTCATTGCCAAGCCGATCCCGCTACCTCCCGACTTCGTCGTGAAATATAGATCGAAGATCTTAGCCTGCAACTCCGGGGAAATCCCTTCGCCTTCATCTCTTACGCGAATCACTGCCGATTTCCCATCCTCCTCCAGAATCACCTGCAACGTGCCGCCATGCGGCATGGCCTGTGCACCATTTTGCACGACGTTGAGGACGGCCTGCTTGAGCAGGTCGACGTCGATTTTGACGATCATTGGATAAGACGGCTGGCGACTGGTCAAAGTGACGTTCCGAGTGGACATTTCTGCTGCGGATAATGTCACCACGTCGGCCACGATGTGGCGAAGATCGTATTCCAGCAGCTTGACCTCGACGGGCCGAGAGAAGTCGACCAGGGTCTGTACCACGCGATCGAGCCGATGAATTTCTGAGTCGATCACTTCGAGGTGCCGGTTGGCGGGGGTCTGAGTCGAGCCCAGCTTGGTCTTCAGCAGTTCCAGATGCACCACGATGGCGTTAATGGGATTCTTCACCTCGTGACCGACGCCGGAGGTGAGCCGCCCGATGGCCGCCATTCTGCGCGAAAGCTCCAGCTCACTCTCAATCACTTCGACCGACTCTGTATCATGCAGCGTCAGCAACGCGCCGAGCCCTTGCCTGGAACGGTCATCATGGATGAAGTCCAGCGAGACTTCGATGCGATTGCCCGCCTCGGTCACAATTTCTTCCTGCTCCAAGGTCGCCCCGGCATCCCAGGCGTCGCGTACCGTACGGCCAAGCACCGTTTCGCGGTCGAAGATGTCGCGAGCATGCTGCCCCAGGATCAGGTTTCGATCGACGTTCAGGAACCGGTTCACTGCGCTCGATACAAGTACGGTGCGGCCATCTCCGGTGAACAGCAGAATGCCGTCCTGCAGGTTGCCAAGGACCTGATCGAGGTTTTCCTTCAAGGCGGAGAAGACCTCTTCGACGTTGCGCATTCTCTGCCCGATTCGTTCGATCTTGTTGGATACGCGAACGACGGTATCGCGCTCCTTCTCCTCCGTGCTTGGTTCTTCCGCGATGGGCGACCAATAGTCGAGCTGCATGTTCAGCTCTTCCATGGGACGGAGGGCAAGGTTACCGAGCAGGAACGCAACCAGGAGCGCTGTGGCGAGGGCCAGCCCCATCAACTCCAGCGCAGCTTTGACCGAGGGCTCGTAGACCTCGCGCAGCAGGGTCGTGCGCACCCCTACATGCACAATTGCGAACAACTCGCCGTTGCTCTCGAGCGGCACCTCGACGTCATAGACCGCCGGCTTGCCAAAAACGATCTTCAAGAGATCGAGAGCATTGGTATTCAGAAGCTTCTGATAGTCGGTTCGCACCGGAAGCAGATCGTCTCCGCTGTTGGGCCCGGTAGTGAACAGAACACGATTGGTAGCGTCGCCAATACTGACGTCATACACCGTGGGCGAATAGCGATTGATGGAAGTCACCATCGCCATGAGCAACGCGTTGTCGCGCACGGCGGTAGCTGCAAGCTGGCGGAGTTGTTCGTGGTCGTTAGGATTGACCCGCTGATCTTTGAGGCCGGTCTCGAGCGCCAACTGAAGGGCATAGCGAATCTGCCGCGCCACCAGCACGTTGGTGTCATAGGACTGCTTGACCACGGCCTGCAGGAGCTGGCTCACATAGACCAGCGACAGGATGGCCGTGACCAGGAAGACCAGGCTGGTGATGGCCATGACCAGCTTTGTTTTCAAGCTCATTCGCGGGCCCCATCTCTTCCCGAGTATTCGCGCTGCGCCTCATACTCCTTGAGCTTGTTATGGAGGGTCTTCAGGCTGACTCCCAGCATTTCCGCGGCTTTGGTTTTGTTCTGGCCGGTAAATTCGAGGGTACGCATGATCAGCAGCCGCTCGGCTTCACCGACGGTCGCGCCAACGCGCACGGAGATGCTATTGCTGTCGCTGGGGGCAGCGGTGGCTGCCGTGGCTGCTTTGCCGAATCCTGCAGGCAGTTGGGCAAGCTCGATCAGACCGCCGTCCTGCGCCAGGATCACGGCTCGCTCCATCAGGTTACGCAGTTCGCGTCCATTGCCAGGCCACTCATGCTGCTCCAGCCGCTCGAGCACGGCGGTCGAAATGCCTCCCACGCGCCGCCCATGCTTCAGGTTCATTTCGGCGAGCATGGCTCCGGCCATATCGGGGATGTCTTCGCGGTGGTCGCGCAGGGGCGGCATGTGGATATGGAAGACATTGAGGCGGTAGAAGAGATCGGAGCGAAGCTGCCCGGCAGCCACGGCTTCTTCCGGGTCGCGATTGGTTGCCGCCAGGACGCGCACGTCCACATCCTGCTCGGTGCGCGCGCCGACCCGGCGCAGCTTGCGTTCTTCGAGCACGCGCAGCAGCTTGGCCTGGGTGCCGATGGGCATCTCGCCCAACTCGTCCAGCAGCAGCGTACCTTCCTCGGCGAGTTCAAAGCATCCAGCACGGCGCTCGACGGCCCCGGTGAATGCGCCTTTTTCATGGCCGAAGATCTCGCTTTCCATCAAGGTTTCGGGAATGGCCGCGCAGTTGACCGCGACAAAGGGCCGGCCTTTGCGCTCGCTGAGGTCGTGCAGGGTCCGCGCCACCAGTTCCTTGCCGGTCCCGCTTTCGCCGGTGATGAGGACAGAGACATTGGAGGGAGCGATGCGTTCGATCAGGCCAAACACTTCCTGCATGGGCTTGGAATGTCCCACGAGCGCGCCCAGCACGCCGCTTTGCCGCAACTGACGGCGAGTCACTTCAAGTTCGAGGTCAGTGTCAAGCTGGCGAGCGGCATTGGCCAGGATGGTTTTGAGCCGGGTGGGGTCGACTGGTTTCTGGATGAAGTCGTAGGCTCCGAGCTTCATGGCATCGACAGCGTTTTCGACGGAACCCTGCGCCGTCAGCACTACGACCGCGAGGCTGGAGTCGGCTTCGGTGAGCTTGGTCAGCAGCCCCAGCCCATCCATACGCGGCATTTTCAGGTCTGTCACTACGATGGCAGGATCCCATGCCAGAGCTTTTTCAAAGCCTTCGACGCCGTCTTTGGCCGTCTCTGTGCGATAACCCCAGCCAGAAATCAGCTCGGCCAAACCCATCAGGGCATGGACCTCGTCTTCCACAATCAGGACTTTGGTTGGTGTCTGCATTGACTCCAGTATCAACTTGTTTACACGTCTGCCGCCGCAAAAGCGCAAAACCGGTCATCGTTTTGCTGCAAAGAGTTGCAACGACAGTCTATATCCGTCTTGCGCCGAGCGGAACAGGCGGATCAGAGACCGGGTTGGAGGGTGCGGCGCCCCGCCATCGTATTCTGAAGGCATGTATGACTATGAAATCACCGCAATGGATGCTTCCACGCTTCTTCAGGAAGGAAAAGCCAAGCTGATCGACGTTCGCGAGCCGTGGGAATATCAGACCGCCCATGTCGAAGGCAGCGTGCTCATTCCCATGGGCGAGATTCCCGCTCGCGCCCATCAGGAACTGGATCCTGACGACCGGCTGCTCATCCTTTGCCACCACGGCGCCCGCTCGCTCAGCGTGACAAACTGGCTGCGCCAGCAAGGATTCGAATCAGCCCAGTCGATTGCCGGCGGCATTGACGCCTGGACATCGCGTGTGGACCCAAAAATTCCGCGTTACTGAATTCCCGGCTCAGCGGCCAAAAACGTAAGTCACCTGGATCACCCCGTTGTCGATGCCTGGGTTAGCCCCCGCCGTATCGTGGTTGGAGATGTGATGGTAGCGGTACTCGGCACGCACGGATTGCTGGCTCTTGGCGCGTTTGGGGCGAAATATCTCCACACCGGCGCCCATGTCAAAGGTGAAGTTAAAATTTCCCGCCTGGAGCACTGGAATCGGCTGGGTTGAGTACATGTATCCGCCGTGGCCTTCGATGAGGGGCTGCCAGCGCCGCCGCGGCGTGAAGTTCCAGCGAAAGCCAACCGGCGACATGCCTTCCCCGATCGTCCATTGCCGGCCGCAGGTGTTGACGTATTTGAACGAGAATACGACGCCGGACAGGGTGTAGGTGTCGATCCCGGAGCCGGCATGGCAAGCTGCATACGGGATGAACGAGAAACTGGAAACCGCTCCCGGCACCGGCAGCAATTCTTGTTCCGTTACGTGCAACACCGGATCACTCTCCAGTGCAACGGGAAGCAGTTCGCCGTCATATTGCCAGGTCACGATGCGGTTCTGCAATAGCCGGCGGCTATAGCTGACTCCAAATTCAAGCAGTTTCCGATCCTCCGAAGCGCCCAGCAGGATGTGGCTGGAGTCGTTGGAATACGCCGTGAAGACACCAAAGCTGTTGCCCCGGCTGTAATAGGGACTGGGGGGCTCAGATTGAGCGAAGCAGGGAATGGTGGAGATCAGGACGGCAAGACAGGACATCAAGCATTTAGGCATGTTGCGGCTTAGACTAGCATTGGGGCGGGACGTTTCGCTGACCGGGTGTCGAGCCTACTTGTTTTCAAGAATCGCATATACTCGCAGGTTAGCCTTCTGTTCAACTCGTCTTCGATTCTTGCTTTCGCCTGGAGTTCCGTCATGTCATCGGCCGCCATTGCCTACGCCCGCCAGCATCAATCCCGCTTCCTGAACGAACTCAAAGCCCTTTTGCGGATTCCGTCGATTTCGACCGACCCAGAGCATAAGGGGGATGTTCGCCATGCTGCGGAGGTACTCAAGGGGGAACTAGAACGCATCGGCATGGAGCATGTGCGCCTGATCGAAACCGGCTCGGAGGAAAAGCCCGGTCATCCGCTGGTGTACGCC
>CAILBQ010000739.1 GCA_903832475.1 uncultured Acidobacteriota bacterium
ATGGAGAAAATGGCCGCGTCTATTTCTACCAATGCGAGATGCCGTACGACTCACCCGTTCAGGATGATTGGAAGCACGACAACGCCAAGGGTTGGCCCGGCTACAAGGTGAGCGCCAATGTCAAAAAGCATGAAGCCTGGGGCGTGGGCGTCTACTGCGTTTTCCTGCATCCCAATATTTACTCGGACAACGCTGTCGAAGCACCGAATAGCCCGGACGTTAAGTTCCACCATCTGACCGCAGTCCGCTTGGGTGGCGCGACCGATGACAGTGGCATCAACAACGTCATCAACGGCACGGGCGGCCCAGCCAGCAAGGCGAGCTCCAAGTCCTCCGTTGCCGAGTATCCTCTGCCGTTCGGCACCGCCGACAAGTAAGTCGCCAACGCCATCATCCATCTGGCTAGGTAGTACTTAATTTAGGAACGTGTTAAACGCATCTCAATGAAACGGTCTCCTAATCCTATCCGATTGGCTAGGTAGCCTGTTGAGAGGGAATGAGCTAAAACTGTAAACATGAAAACAGCGTCAACCCTCCTTTCGACCTTCGCGCTCCTCGTATTGGGCGCGTCGTTCTCTCCCGTGGCCTGCGCGGATGCCACGACAAACGCAGCGCCTGCGCCCGTCGTCGCCCTCGATTTTGGTGATTACGCCCCGGGCACCCTGCGCATGAAGGCATCCGCGGCCTTGGACGCGAAAAACTATGACGCGGCGATCGCCTACGCCAACAAGTGCATCGAAGCGTTTGGACCCCAAGCCGAAGCGCAGCAGGCTGCCCTCAAAGCCATGCCCTCCGATAAGGATGAGATTTTCAAGCAGTGGGCGCTCAACGATGTCGGCGTCTGTTACCTCGTCAAAGGCCAGGCGCTCGAAGCCCAAGGCAAAAAGAAGGACGCGACGGACGCCTACACGACCTTGGTCAACAAGCTTGCCTTCGCCCAATGCTGGGATCCGCAGGGCTGGTTTTGGACCCCCGCCGATCAGGCCAAGGAGCATTTGGCCTCGCTGACAACTTCGTAAACCGTAGAACCACCACTTAGAGAAACCACCGAACCCAACCGTCAGACACTAAAGAGAAACAATATGAACCACATCATTCGTAAGGGAGCAGTTATCGCAGCCTCCATGGCACTTCTTCCGTTCGTTGCCGCAACGAGCGTGAAGGCGCAAATCATCGAGAACGATCAATCGCAGGCTGGCGGCGTTTACACGGTCAACACGACGAACGATCTCTTGTTAAATGCGACACCGATTGCTTCTCTAGGCGATCCCACCGCGGGTGGCGGAGATTCTGGAGCAGCCATCTCTTACCTGACGGACGGCCTTACCATCGGTTCCAATGTTGGAGCTGGTAGTGCCGCCGGAGGAAACGGGGGCGGATTGACGAGTTTGACCTATAGTCTCGGTTCCAACGCGACGGGTTATAATATTTCGAATATCGATACCTACTCCGGTTGGGGTGATGGGGGCCGTTTCCAGCAGTCCTACACGGTCTTGTACTCGACTGCTGCAGCGCCTTCCACCTTCCTCACCCTGTACACCGTAAATCCCTACGGGCCGTTCGGTTCGAACCAAGCCTATATCGACCTTTCCTCTTCAACGGGACCTTTGGCTTCCAATGTGGCCGATATCCAGTTCCAGTTTAACACTACCGCCAACGGATGGACCGGTTATCAGGAACTGGGCGTGACGGGGCTGGCCGCTGCCACCGTCTCCACGCCGGAACCCTCGACTTGGGCGATGATGCTCTCCGGCCTTGGTCTCCTGGCTTTGGTCCTCAAGACGCGTCGCAATCGGGTTGGCTAGGATCGAGTCCTGTCGATTCTCGAATTTCGCCAAGTCTAAAGGCATCTTCCGGAAAACCGGAAGATGCCTTTTCGGCTTTTATGGGCTCGGTTTTACGTCTGTTGCCGCCATCATAACTATTCGACAGTGGATTCAATTCCCGCCGCTATAATTTTCCTTCTGGGCGAGACACACAGGCATGGGTTTGTGCTAGGGTGTGAGGCTTTCCATGAAGCATCGCATTCTCGTAGTCATTCTGGGCTGGCAGCGGGAATCGCATGCGTGCTTTGTAACGTCAATGGACGTCGCGCCGCCAAGCGCATCGAAAATTCGGGAATGAGCTTGTCGAGCAGCACCTTGATCTTCTTGCGTTGGCGAAGTCTGGATCCCATTTCTTCCTCTCTTCCAGAGGGGCCTGTTGCCCCAAACCGGAGAAGGTGAACTATCGATCTACTTAGAGTCGACAATTGCTAATATGGCACTTTTCAAAGCAGATGCCAGAGAGGGCCAAGCAGTGACAACCTTGGCCAAATCAGGAGAGCGCAAAGCTTGTGAGGCTATCTGTGAATCAGCTTTCGCAACTGCTTGTTATTCCAGTTCTTCCTGATAGGTTCGAGTTTTAGCTTGGCAGCCATAAGCGCCTGCCCCAGAGAAGTTTG
>CAILBQ010000740.1 GCA_903832475.1 uncultured Acidobacteriota bacterium
CATCCCCATGGCCTGGATGATGCTGAATTTGATGTGCTGTTCACCAAAGACAAGCCCGTCATCTTCGCCTATCACGGCTATCCCACCCTCATCCACCGCCTGACCTACCGCCGAACCAATCACAAAAATTTCCACGTCCGCGGCTACAAGGAAGAGGGAACGACGACCACGCCGTTCGACATGTGCGTCTGCAACAACATCGATCGCTACCAGCTCTCGCTCGACGCCATCTTGCGCGTGCCGCGTTTGGCTCACATCGCCGAAGACGCTCGTCAGCGCTACTCGGAGCAGATTCAGAAACACCGCCTCTACGTCGCGGAAAACGGCCAGGACCTTCCCGAAATCCGCAACTGGAAATGGTCCCCCAAATGAAAGGTTTTGTGAAAGGGCACGACTTTAGTCGTGCCGATGCGAACGGTAAAAGGTAAGGGGCTTTAGCCCCTGCCTTCTTCGCACTTTTCCGGTGTTTTATTGATCACAACAATGACGGACTTGCTTTTCTATCTCTCAATAAGAACGAAGGATTTTCATGCCAACCCGCAACATCCTGGTTCTCAACAGCGGCTCCTCCTCTATCAAGTTTTCCATCTACCAGGCAACTGAAACCGAACGCACCAAGCTCTTCGAGGGCGCCCTTGACGGCATCGGCTCTGGCTCCGCTGCAGGCAAGTTCTGGATCAAGTCATGGGTCCCGGAAAAAGGCGGCCAGCCCGGCGATGCTACCAAGCTCGTCGACGAAACCCCCACCGTCCCCGACCTCGCCACCGGCTTCTCTCTCGTAGCCGGCGCCCTCGAGAAACGATCCCTCCCCCACCCCGACGCCATCGGCCACCGCATGGTGTGCGGCGGCCCCACCGTCACCGAAAATCAATTCATCACCCCAGAACTCATCGACGAAATGGAGCGCTACACCGCCTTCGCCCCGCTCCACACACCTGCCGCGATCTACATCATGTGTGAGGCCGCCAAGCTCTTTCCCGGCGTCCCCAACTTCGTCTGCCTCGACAGCTACTTCCACCGTTATCTGCCCGAAGTGACCCGCCACCTGCCCATTCCCGCCGAATACAGCGCCATGGGCGTTCGCCGCTTCGGAGCGCATGGAATCTCCTACGAATCCATCGTCCAGGCACTGCAGCCCAACGTACCCGCGCGCCTCATCGTCGCCCACCTCGGCAACGGCGCCTCCATCTCCGCCATCCGGGACGGCATCGGCATCGACACCTCCATGGGCCTCACGCCCACCGGCGGCATCATCTCCGGAACCCGCACCGGCGACATCGATCCCGGCGTCCTGCTCTTCATCCTGCGCAAGCTCGCCGACACCGCTCCCGACACCAACACCGCCGCCGACCAGCTTGAAAAAATCGCCAGCAAAAAATCCGGCCTCCTCGGCTTGAGCCAACTCGACAACGACATGCGCGCCCTCCGCCAGGCCATCGGCGAAGACAACGCCCATGCCCGCCTCGCCGTCGACGAATTTGTCTATGTCCTGCGCAAGTTCATCGGCGGCTACATCGCCGTTCTCGGCGGCCTCGACATGCTCGTCTTTACGGGAGGAATTGGCGAAAACGACACTGCGACCCGCGCCGAAGTCTGCGCCGGCCTCGAGTGCTTCGGCCTCATCCTCGACCTGGAACGTAACAAACAACGCGGCGAAGCCACCATCTCCACGCAAGGCTCTCCTGTGACGATCCGCGTCATCCCACCCGCGGAAGATCTGATCATCGTGGAACATGTTTGTCGCTTGTTGCAGTGATCTCTATCGTTGGAATGCAAACCGGGCCATCGCTGTCAGCGCCGATATCCGCGCCTGCATGGCGTTGCGGCGCAGCCAGACCAACGTGGCCGGGTCGATCGGCATCGCCGCTTGCTCCACATCCGCTTTGTCCGCGAGCCGCAGCAGCAGCCCCGCATGCTGGTACAAAGTCCACCATGCGCGCCAGCCCTTGCGGGAGCCATCGCTGCCCGCCTCGGATTGGCGGCTCAGCCACATTGCGCCCTCGAGCAGGCTCTGCGTGCCCATCTCGCTTTGCAGCCGGGCGAACAGCACATCGCCACTCTCCTCGTTCTGCCGCACCAAATCGGCGCGACGCTGCAAGAGGTATGCGCCCATCGCTGCCACCAGACCGATTTGAAGTAGAACTTCCAGGGCTGCTCTCTCTTTCGCGCGCGCATAACCCTATAGTTACGGGGCCCGGCACTTTTCGGATTTGAAGAAGCTCCTCACTTTCTCCCAAATCGTAGCTATCCGCAATACCACTCTCGTCCGCACTCCTCCTTCAAGTGTCAGAAGGAAAGCGTCTTACGTTTGCGATACGGTACACGGCCAGCTCCCCCTCGGCTCTGTTCTACACTGAATGGTTGACGCAGGAGGGCTAATTTCGATGACGACCGCAGCCGTCCAACTTCCGAATCGCACACCTTCGCCCGCCCTCCGCCGATTCGCATGGGGAGTGCTGGCTTTCTTCATCGCCACCATTCTGTGGGGCACAGTGGTGCGCGCCACCGGCTCCGGCAACGGCTGCGGCGACCACTGGCCCCTCTGCAATGGGACCGTCTGGCAAAAGTCGCCTACGCTGCACACCATCGTGGAGCTGACCCATCGCGTTTCAGCCGGCGCTATCGACTCAATCCTGGTCCTCATCTTGATCGTCTGGACCTGGCGCAACACAATCAGAGGACATCTGGCGCGCTGGGCGGTTGGCGCCACGTTATTCCTGACAGTAACCGAAGGTGCGCTGGGCGCATTGCTCGTCAAGCTCGGCCTGACCGCGCAAAGCCAGTCGCCATTGCGCGCACCTTTCCTGGCGCTGCATCTCTCCAACACGCTGCTGTTGCTGGCGGCGCTGGCCATGACCGCGCATCTGCTCGGTCGCACCATCGGCTTTCGCCTGCGCGACATCCGCATCCGTTACGCTTTCGGAACCACTGTCGGCATGATCGCCATGATGATCGTCGGCATCACCGGCTCCATGGCCGCTCTTGGAGATACCCTTTTCCCCTCAACTACCCTGAGCGACTCTCTGGCGCACGACTTCTCGTCGGACAGCACCTTCCTGCTCCGTTGGCGCTGGACCCACCCGGCCTTCGCCATCCTGGCGAGCATCTTCATGGTCTGGCTGCTCACCCGTGCCGCCCGCCGCGTCGCCCCCATCTGGGGTAAGTGGGACAACCGAAGGCTCTCCGCTTTCGTCGTCCTCGTCCTCGCCTTTGAATACATCCTCGGCCTGCTCAACGTCTGGCTGCTCGCCCCCGTCTGGATGCAGGTCACCCATCTGCTCGCCGCCGACATCCTCTGGTCCGCCTTGGTCGTCCTCACCGCCCGCCTGACCCTTGTGCCGCGCAACGCAGAATAGTCCGTCTACGCACAGAAGTCGGCTCATCCTGCTGTTCTTGCTCTTGCTTTTCTTTCTGTCATTCCCCTTAGGGGAATCTGCTTCTCGGGCAATTCCTGACGACCGGCGATGTCGATCAAAGCACCAACACTCCCGTGGCTGGGTAGCTCGTTCCATTCGCACTCGACTCCAAACCCGGCAACTCCGGCGTCGGCGTCAGCAGCTCGATCTTCCCATCCCGCAACAGCACCGTATCCTCGACCTTGCCCCCGCGTACGCTGGGGTTCCAGGCAAACGCTTCGCCATCGACTACTGTCTCGCTGCCAGAAGGCGTTGCCACCCACTCCCGCTCCCAATACCCGGTCGCCCCGCCCTGGTGATGCATCTGCTCATCCCCCGCGAATCCTTCGCGCGCGTAAGCATCCCTGGCAACCCTGTATAACTCAGCCGAAGTTGTCCCCACTCGCGAAGCATCGAGCAGCGCCGCATTCACCTGCGCCGTCGCGTGAAACTTCGCCTGCAGCTCGTCGGGAACAGCGCCCACATGCGCAAATCGCGTAATCGAAACCGTCAACCCCCACTTCCTCGCGCACAGGTTGATCATGCCGTATTTCTCCATCCGCGCCCCGCGCGCCACGGCATGCTTGTACTTGAAGATCCGCTCGTCCACGGCCATCAGGTAGACCGACGGCAGAATTCCCCGGCTCAGCAGCGCCGCCGCTACCTGGCCCTCCATCGCATACTCTGAAATCCCCGGCGTCAGCTCCTTCAACACCGCTGTCACCGCATCTGCGGTCTCCCTGCCCAGCCATCGAAACCGCTCAATCTCCGTCTCCTGCAATCCAGCCCGCAACGGATAGAGATTCGCATGCGCAAACCCCGGCGTCGGCACATCGCAAGCTACTGAACCCCTCGCCAACCGCAGCGCCGCCTCGCACGTTCCATCCGCGTACCAGGGAAAAATCACGGGCTCGAAATCCAGCTTGCCGAACTCCTCATCATGCAGCCGCGGAGCCTCATTCGCCGTTGTCAGGTAAAACCGCCCGCCCTCTTTCGTCACCAGCAGGGAAGCCACGCCGGTTTCACCAGGCGTCAGCACCCGCAACTCTACCGCCCCACCTGTCAGCCACGCAACATTCTCATTCCGCTTCAGCAGTATCCCGTCCAGGGCTTCGCTGCGCAGCCACTCCACGACCTGCTGGTGCTTTGCCCCCAGCTCCGCATTCCAAGCTTCCTGGGAAACAATCGTCTTCCCGTTCACCACCAGGCTCTTGCCAATCCGCATGCTCATTTCGTACCTTTCCCGGGTTTCGTATTCAAAAAGAAAACAGGGCGCCGACAGCATCGTCAGCGCCCTGGGAGACAGCACATCAACTTAATCCTCAAGTCCCGGATGGTAATAGCTTTCCCATCCCAGGTACCGGCTCGCCGCTTCGTGCACCGACTTCGAAACATCGCTGAAGTTCGCCGCCACATGATGCTCGAACCCTTCGCGGCAGATGTACTTCAACAGCTTCTGCAGCTTCGGAATCTCCGCCACACCCGCGCCGCCAAACGTGGTCAGCGGATCGTCGGTAAACTGGCCCGGTCCGGTGTAGCCGCGAATGATTCCGCGCCGGTCGTCGGTCGAGTAGCGTGCATAACTCATTGCCCCGCTCTTCACCCGTCCCACGCAGGTGCCAAACGTATTCTCCTTGCCCACCGTTCCCGCAATGATCTCCTGGAAGTCCATCTTCACTTCCTTGAAGAAGTGCTTCGGCAGATTCGAACAATGGAAGCAAACGCATTTGTCGGGATGGCTGCCATAGTTGTTGTTCCAATCCAGCAGCGCACTCGGCGTACCTGAAGCCAGCGCCAGCATGTACATGCTCAGCGTGCCCGGCACATCCACTTCGCAGGCCGATGGAATCAGGTCGTTCGACATCATGCTCATGATTGTGCACGGCACCACGCCAAAGTATTCTTCAAGGGACGTCCAGCACTGCACCGCGCTGATCGTCACTTCCACTTCCTTCATCCACCCGTCGATCACCGCGCCCAGCTTGGCCATCTTCATCAACGCCGCTTCTGGAATCCCCGAAGTCGTCACATAGCTTTTGATCCCATTCAGTTTGGCCTGAGCAGCATCGTCATTGTCGCCCATCTTGTTGATGCGCCCCAGGATCTCCGACAGATCGATCGGCACTACCGAGATCCCGCTCGTCTCCATGATCCGTTCGGAATACCGCACCGTGTTGAAGGCCTGGGGCCTCGCGCCGATCGAACCAATGCGCAGATTCTTCAGCCCCTTCACAATGCGGCAAACCGCTCCAAACCACTCCAGATCTGCCTTGAACTCCGCCGAAGCCGGCGATTCCGTATGCAGCGTCGTCAGCGAGTAAGGAATGCCATACTGCATCAGGTTGTTGCAGGCGCTCATCTTGCCGCAGAAGCTGTCCCGCCGCGTGGCAATCGTCATCGCATCGCTCTTGTCCGGAGTCGCCTGCACCAGCACCGGCACATGCAAGCCCGCCAGCCGTACCGCATCCGCCACACCGCGCTCATCGCCAAAGTTGGGAAGCGTCACGATGATTCCATCAATCACGTCGGCATGCTTCTTGAACAACTCGGCACAAGCCTTCGCCTCGGCATACGTCTCCACCGCGCCATACTTCGAATCCTGCGCGGTCAGTACGATCGCCTTTCCACCATCCGCCTCAATCGCGGCAATCATCTCTTCACGTCCGGTCTTCGCCAGGTGATCCGGAAAAAATCCCCGATTGCCTACCACAACCGCATAAGTCATTGCTCGAAGCGCTGCCATTTCACTTACTCCTTATGAGTTCAATTACGTAGGAAAACTGCCACCCAATCCTTACTGCTCCTTGTCGGGCCGAAACTTGATCGAATACACCAATCCCAGTACCAGCATCAGCGCGCCCCACCACACCGGCGCATGCAGATTCGCCAGCACCACGTTGGCGACATTCCCCGTGATCAGCTCCCAGATTCCATAACCCAAAATCATCACTCCGTAAATTGTCAGGAGCACGCCAATGAAAAACCAGATGGAAATCTCTTTCGAATGCATCCCGTCTCCTTACCAGAACATGATCTGCAATGCGACAAACGCTACGATCGCCACGGCTGCCCAGTACCATTCATTCTTGAAGAACGGCACAGGCGGCTCTTTCGGAATTTTGGTCGCGCCATACACCAGCCCATCCAACTCCGCGACCGGCTTCGCCTTCGTTGCCAGGCTCACCACAAAGATCACGATGAAGGTCACGCTGATCGACCACAGCGCGCGATACATGTTCTCCGCCATCGCCTTCGCATCCGGCGAGAGCGCCACGTACCTTAGCGCCGAAGGATCGACCTTGACCCAGATAAACAGCGCGATCGACGTCAGCGTGCCCAGCAGCAGACCCCAGAAGCCGCCTTCTCGCGTTGCCCGCTTCCAGAACATGCCCATCAGCACCGCGCCCAGCAGCGGCGCGATAAAGAAGCTGAACAGCGCCTGCACATAGTCCATGATCCCGTTGGCGCTCATGACCAAATACGCCGCGCCAATCGAGATCACCACCCCTAATATCGTTGCCCAGCGACCCACCGACACGTAGTGCTCATCCCGTGCCTTCTTGTTGATCAGCGGCTGGTAAATGTCATACGTCCACACTGCGCTGAAGGCGCTCACATTCCCCGCCATGCCGCTCATGAACCCGGCTATCAGCGCCGTGATGCCCAGCCCCAGCAATCCGGGACTGCAATACCGCACCAGCATCAGCGGCAGCACTTCGTTATAGCTGTGCAGCTCCGTCCCCGGTGCGCCCGTCATGACCGCCGTCTTGGTCGCTGCCAGTACCGGAGCATCCTTCAACTCCACCCGACACGCCTCCGGATTTTCAAGCCCGCCACCCGATGCCTGCTTGCAGGCCTTCACCACGTTCTCGCCCACCAGCTGCATGTGGCTGCCATTCGCATTCTGAAGCACCACCAGCCCCAGCAATCCCGGCAGAATGACGATAAACGGCACCGCCATCTTGAAGAACGATCCGATGATCGGAGCCATCCGCGCCGACCGCAGCGAGTTCGCCGCCAGTACCCTTTGCACTACGAGAAAGTCGGTCGTCCAGTATCCAAAGCTGATCGCAAACCCCAGCCCGAACACAATGCCCGTCCAGTGCACGCCCATCGGGTTATCCGAGAAGTGGC
>CAILBQ010000741.1 GCA_903832475.1 uncultured Acidobacteriota bacterium
CCCGGATATCCGTCACTCTATCGCATCCGCCTCAAAGGCTCGCCGAATTGTCTTGAAGAATCGCCGCAGATCCGGACGGCACAGGATGATCCAAGTTCAAACCGCTCAAAGAAAATCGGGGGAGATTTTCTCGTCAAACCGTAACGTCAATTCAGATCGTCGCGCTTACCGTGAAAGAACTCGTCGTTCCCGTCGAGGGAATTACCGTCGTATTTGCAAAAATTCCCGTCGCCTGCCGAACCACGTTGAAATCTGTGATCGGCTGCGTCGCCGAAGGCACAGACGTCGCCGTCACCTTGTACGTGCCCTGGTACGTGTTGCTCGGTTTACTGGTCGTCGGCGCAACTACCCAGGAATACGGCGTCTTTACCACGCAACTCGCCGTGCTCCCACTGATCGTCGCCGGGCTCGCCGCCACTTCCGTGTAATTCTCAAGGAACGCCGGTGACGACGCGCTCGAAGTCGCACTTACGTCCGCGTCGCATAGGATCGTCGTACCCTTGGGCAGCGTTGACACAATCTTGATGCTGATCGTGACGTCCAACGTGCCCGTCACCGTTGTCCCCGTAATCGTCTCCGGAGCAGCTTCCTCCGCCACAATCTGGTGAAACGTTCCGGTCTTCAGGTCTACATAGCCGTAAACCTTTCCCTGGTTCACAGCAACGTCCGCCGACTGTGCGCGGCACGTGGCACTGGCGCATAGGGCAACCCCTAGCGCAGCCGTTATGGCAAGGTGAATCCTCTGCATCGTTCTTCCTTTCGCCGGGTTTTCCGACGCCGCCAGTCTACCGCCGCCTTGCCTTCCCGCTAGAGAATCTTCGGTGTGCTTTGCCGAGTTACCTCCCTCGGGTTCTTCAAGTCAGAAAAAAGCCAGGTCCCAAAAGACCTGGCTTCCTCGAAGACTTGGGCCGAGATGATTTACAACGTAGCGTTGATCGCATACTTGGTGATCGCACCTGTTGCCGGAAACGTAGTTGCGTCCACAAAATCGCTCGTCGAACTGCGCCCAAACACCGAAGCATAGTTGATCGTGGTGCTGGGAGCAGGCTCGATGGAAACAGTGTACGAGCCCGCAAGTGTTTCAAGCTCCGTCGCCGTTTTTGCGCCAAATGCCCATGAATACGGCGTGTTTACCGTGCAGGTCGCCGTTGTCCCCGTGACCTTGGCCACGCTCACTGCCTCTTCGTCATAGGTCGTCGACGTTCCGGTCGTCTCCGAAGTCTGGCTGGCGACGAGGCTCGTCGTGCAGATCACCGATCCGCCCGTCGGCACGGCGGTCTTCAGCGTGATCGTGATCGTCACTTCGAAGGTGCCCGTTAGCGGCGCCGTCGTCGCCTCCGGAACAGCATGGTTCAGTCCGTGAAACACGCCCGCCCCATCCTGATAACCAAATACTTTTTTGTGGGAAACAGAAGGATCTGCCTGAGCAAATCCGGCAACGGAACCGCTCAGGGCAAAACCCAGGGTGATCGCCGCCAAAGCAGCGAGGGAAGTCTTACGCATGGTACTTTCCTTTCGTCGGAACAGGTCCGGATAATTTGAACATTGAGTGGATCAGGCGGAGCGGAGCGCAGCGATGCCTGATACAGGGAGGTGCCCCATTCTCTCAAGACGTTTCAACGTCGCGGGCGAATTTCTGGTAACCCAAATCGCAGTTACCCGGCACCCGCTGCAACCCTCATCCCGCCCAGTCTCATCCCAAACGCTTCAACGATTCAGTCGCAAGGTGAGCGACCGCCTTGGCCAGCGTCGGCGAACCATTCAACGAATCCGGCCTCTCCAGACGAATCCCCAGTTTGGCCGCATACTCCCGGAACGCAATGTCGATGTCATACAGAATCTCGACATGGTCACACAGAAAACCGATCGGTTGCAGAATCAACGCCGTAACGCCTTCCGCTGCAAGTGCATCGAGGGTCGCTTCCACCGTCGGCCCGATCCACGGGCCGCCGCTCGCCCCTTGGCTCTGAAACGCGAAATACCACGCGGGAATCTGCGGCAGGCGCGCCGCTACCCGCTCCGCCGTATGCTTGGCTTCCTGCGCATACGGATCGATGCCCGCACCCGGCCACAGCCGCGGCATGCCTTCCGTCGAAGCCGGCGCCATGATCGTCCGGCAAGGCACAGAATGCGCCGTAAACAGCACGGGCACCGGCGCTCCGACCTCGGCGCTCAACTTTTCCCACGCCGTCTCCAGCCGCTCCGCAAAGGCCTGCGCCAGCAGCGGATGATTCGCCCACCCTTCCGTAAAATCGATGCGCATCTCTCCGGCTTCCGCCAGCGCCGCCCGCTTGTAAAGTCCCGTGCTGGTCCGCGAGTTCTGCGGAGCCATGCAGATTACCGCAGCCTCTTCAATCCCATCCGCGCGCATCTGCTTCACCACGTCGGCAATGTAAGGCCGCCAGTTGCGCATCCCCACATACACCGGAACTTCGCCGCCCAATGCATCCGCCACCAGCCGCCCCTGCTCCTCCGTCAACTCCGTCAGCGGACTGTGCCCCTTGGGTTCGCCAATCAGTGAATACCGGTGCTGAATCTCCTCCACCACGTGCTGCGGCATCGGCCTCCCGCTCACCACGTTGCGCAGGTAGTCGGGAATCTCATCCACCGTGTTCGGCGTCCCATGCGCCAGCAGCAAAACCGCCCGCTTACCCATTCGAAACCTCACCAGCCACAAAATCCTTCGAGATCAAGAGTCCCGAAGGACGCGAAAACGCCTTCACCATCTTCACCACCGCCTGCACATTCTCGACCGGCGTCCCCGGCACAATCCCATGCCCCAGGTTGAAAATGTGTCCCGGCCGCCCATCCGCCTGCGCCAGCACCTGCTTCACTCGCGTCTCCAAAATTGGCTGCGGCGCAAAGAGCGTGATCGGATCGAGATTTCCCTGCACCGCGCACGCATAGTCCATCGACCTCCAACCCTCGTCCAGCGGAGTCCGCCAGTCCAGCCCAATCACATCCGCGCCCGTCTCCCGCATGGCCGGCAACAGACTCGCCGTGTCCACGCCAAAATAAATCACCGGCACGCCCATCTCCTGCACCGCGCGCACCAGCCTCTTCGTCACCGGCAGCACATAGTCGCGGTAATCCTCAACGCTCAGCGAACCCACCCAGCTATCGAAAATCTGGATCACATCCGCGCCCGCATCCACCTGCTGTTTGCAGAACGCCACCAGGACGGTCACGAGTTTGTCCAGCAGCTTCTGCCACGCATACGGCTCGGCATACATCATCTGCTTCGTGAAGATGTAATTGCGCGAACTCCCGCCCTCGATCATGTAACTGGCCAGCGTAAACGGAGCCCCGCAGAACCCAATGATCCCCAACTGATCCCCAAAATGCCCAGCCACCTTCTCGATCGCCGCCGCCACATACTCGAGCTGTCCCGCCCGGTCCGTCCGCAGCTTCTCAATCGACTCCACCGTCCGCAGCGGATGATGCACCATCGGCCCCTCGCCCGCCACAAACTCAAAATCCAGCCCCATCGGCTCCAGCGGGAGCAGCAGGTCTGCAAAAATGATCGCCGCATCGACGCCCAGCTTCTCCGCCGCCGTGATGGTGACCTCGGCCGCAATCTCCGGCCGCTTGCAGATCTCAACAAGGGTATGGTGCTTGCGCACCTCCCGATACTCCGCCATGTACCGCCCTGCCTGCCGCAAAAACCACACCGGCGGCCGGTCCACAGGCTTCTTCAAACAAGCACGCAAAAACCGGCTCCCACCCGTCATCAGTAACGGATCGAACGAATCCGGCCCCACCCCAGCATTCCCAATCAAAGGACTCATATGTTCACGATTCTATCGGCCCGCCCCGCTCCTCAATCGTGATCCACATCATACGATTTGCCCTGACCACCACATCACCCCGGGACTTGTCATCCTGAGCGAAGCGCATCGGAGTCGAAGAACATGCTTCTGCCGTTGCTCCTGTTCTTGCCGTTCTTTCTGTCATTCCCCTTAGGGGAATCTGCTTCTGTCCTTGCCGTTCTTTCTGTCATTCCCCTCAGGGGAATCTGCTTCTGTCCTTGCCGTTCTTTCTGTCATTCCCCTCAGGGGAATCTGC